>NZ_JFCC01000008.1:0-98971 GCF_000582925.1 Acinetobacter sp. 1294596
GTGGACTACACCTTTACCTGTAAGTGGCAGGCTACACTGTTTTACAATTTTTGGTGTTCCATCTTTCGCACAGTGCTCCATCAGCACTACGACTTTTTGTACACCTGCAACCAGATCCATGGCTCCGCCCATGCCCTTAACTTTCTTGCCCGGAATCATCCAGTTGGCCAGATCTCCCTGTTCGGAAACTTCCATTGCCCCTAAAATCGCAATATTGACGTGTCCACCACGAATCATGGCAAAGGACTCAGCACTTGAGAAAAATGCAGCGCCGGGCCGGGCTGTTACGGTCTGCTTACCCGCATTGATCAGATCAGCATCCACCGTTTCTTCAGTTGGAAACTCTCCAATCCCCAGTAAACCGTTTTCAGACTGGAGCCAGACATTGACCTGTTCTGGAATATAGTTGGCGACCAGGGTCGGCAATCCAATACCCAGGTTGACATAGAATCCGTCTTCGAGTTCCTGTGCGGCACGCTGTGCCATTTCATTACGTGACCAAGCCATATTTATCCCTCCGCCGTTTTCAGTGTCATCTGTTCAATCCGTTTTTCAGGTGTGGCATTGAGTACAATACGGTTAACATAGATTCCCGGCAGGTGAATAGCATCCGGATCCAGCTCACCAATCTCGACAATCTGTTCAACTTCAGCCACGGTAATTTTTCCGGCCATGGCACAGACCGGATTAAAGTTCTGTGCGGTTTTACGAAAGACCAGATTTCCGGCTTTGTCGGCTTTATAGGCTTTAACCAGCGATATATCGGCTGTCAGTGATTCTTCCATGATATAGGTTTTGCCGTTGAACTCTCGCTCTTCCTTCCCTTCAGCAATGAGAGTGCCTACGCCGGTCTGGGTAAAAAAAGCGGGAATACCAGCACCGCCGGCCCGCAGTTTTTCGGCCAGCGTACCTTGAGGGGTAAGTTCAACTTCAAGTTCACCACTCAGGTATTGACGCTCAAATTCTTTATTTTCTCCAACATAGGATGAAATCATTTTCTTGATCTGACGGGTAGCCAGCAGCTTTCCTAAACCGAAGTCATCTACTCCTGCATTATTGGAAATACAGGTCAGGTCTTTTACTCCGGTTTCTTCTAGAGCTGAAATCAGAGCTTCAGGAATACCACACAGGCCGAATCCGCCTACAGCAATCTGCTGACCATCCTGTACAATATCTTTTAACGCATCGGATGCTGAGGGATAAACTTTATTATTCATAGGACCTCATCCTTAATTTTTTATGGACTTTATACTGTGCAAAGTTTTTGTTTATAGGCCTGTGCAAATTTAGACGGATTAGGCCGATGCAATACCTCTGCAATATAGTCTGCGGCTGCCATCAGTTTTTCGAGCTGTATGCCCGTATCAAAACCCATCTGGCTAACCAGATAATAGACATCTTCAGTTGCAACATTA
Source organism: Acinetobacter sp. 1294596 (assembly GCF_000582925.1). Taxonomy (NCBI): domain Bacteria; kingdom Pseudomonadati; phylum Pseudomonadota; class Gammaproteobacteria; order Moraxellales; family Moraxellaceae; genus Acinetobacter; species Acinetobacter sp. 1294596. The sequence continues at coordinate 1,416 of NZ_JFCC01000008.1, forward strand.
CCTGAAGCACCTTTGGCATAAGGACAGCCACCAAGTCCCGAGATTGAAGAATCAAAGCTACGGATTCCTTGCTGAATCGACTCATAGATATTAGTAATTGCCATACCATAAGTGTCATGAAAGTGCCCAGCCAGAGCTTCTTTTGGCAGGAGTTCAAGGCATTCTTTCCAGACTGCGCGAACCCTTAATGGTGTAGCGGTTCCAATAGTTTCACCTAACGATACTTCATAACAGCCCATGTCATATAAAGTCTTTGCAACTTCTGCAACTTTCTGGGGGGAAATTGCACCCTCATAAGGGCAGTCCACCATACACGATACATAACCACGCACCCGAATATTATGCTGTTTGGCCTGTTGCATAATATCTTGAAAGCGTTCAAGGCTCTCCTGAATCGAACAATTAATATTTTTCTGAGTGAAGCTTTCTGAGGCTGCCGTAAAAACTGCAATTTCCTGACACTTCACCTGAAGGGCGGCTTCAAAACCTTTCAAATTAGGAGTTAGCAGACTCAGTGAAATATCATCCTGTTTCGGGAGCTGTGCATAAAGTTCATCACTGTTAGCCATTTGTGGAACCCACTTTGCCGATACACAAGAGCCCACTTCTATCGCTTTAATCCCCGTTGCCATCAGGCGAGTAAGAAACTCGTAACGCTGCTGAAAAGTGATCACACTTTTTTCATTTTGCAGGCCATCACGTGCACCGACTTCAACAATCCTGATACTTTCATTCATGCAGAGGCCTCCGCTTCAATACAGAAATCCAGCAATTCATCACCCGCAGCGACCTGATCACCAGACTGGAAGAACAGATTGTTAATGATACCGTCCTGTGGTGCCCGGATGGTATATTCAATTTTCATAGCTTCCAGTGTCATAAGCGGTTCATCTTTTTTGACCTGAGCAAACTGCTCTACCAGTACCTGAGTAATAATGCCTGGCATAGGTGCCTTAAGATTACCTGCTTCTTCAGCCTCACCTTCTACATGGGCATACGGATCAATAATTTCAAACTCATAGGGTTGTGCCTGTTCAAAGAGCACCAGACTTGAGTCACACTTTACAAAGCATAGCTTATGTTGATGATTATCTATCTGGAGATGGGCTGTATTAGATGCAGTCAGTTCGCCAGAAATTTTAAAATCTTGATTATGGACCTTAACCAGATAGCCCTGTTTTAAGATAGCCAGTTCAATATCATAAATTTCCTGCTGATGGCGTAACTGAACATGGGTTTTAGCCTGCTGGTTCAATCGCCAGAAGTTAGGCTGTTGCCAAGGATCATGCGGCAGGGAGTGCTTTAACGTCTGCTGAAGCAGATGGAGGACAGCAGCTTGTGCCAGTAGAGATGGTTTAATCTCAGGCTTTGAACTGAACAGCTGGATATTTTCACGCTCGATCAGTCCAGTATCTAAGTTTGGCTGGCTAAATGATCCAGTCCCCACCAGACGGTGCAGGAAAGCTACATTATTACCCACACCCTGAATATAAAAGTTTTGCAAGGCATGCTGCATCTGGCGCAGTGCATCCTGACGGGTTTTGCCCCAGACAATCAGCTTGGCAATCATCGGGTCATAAAAGCTGCTGATGCTGTCGCCCTGAATAATGCCGCTATCTACCCGCACATGTGCATTCTGCTGTGGGTATTGCAGAAAATGAATTTTACCAATCGAGGGTAAAAAGCCATTATCTGGATCTTCTGCATAAATCCGAGCTTCCAAGGCATGACCTTGAATAGAAAGATCCGCCTGAGCTTTAGGTAGAGGTTCACCATAGGCAACCCGTAGCTGCCACTCGACCAGATCCTGTCCGGTAATCATTTCAGTCACCGGATGTTCGACCTGCAGGCGAGTATTCATTTCCATAAAATAGGCCGTACCATCCTGCTCGACAATAAATTCGACTGTACCGGCACCTACGTAGTTGACAGCGCGTGCGGCGTCAATCGCAGCTTGGCGCATGGCCTCCAGTTTTTCTTCTGGCATCAGCGGAGCAGGGGCTTCCTCCAGAACCTTCTGGTGACGGCGCTGTACTGAACAGTCACGCTCAAACAGATGAACATAATTGCCATGCTTGTCACCAAAAACCTGAACCTCAATGTGTCTTGGGCGCGTGACATAACGTTCAATTAATACATCTTCATTACCAAAACTTGATCGAGCTTCGCTCTTGCATGAGGTCAGAGAACTTAAGAAGTCTTCACTGCGTTCCACCAGACGCATGCCTTTACCGCCACCACCTGCACTGGCTTTAATCAGCACCGGGTAGCCAATCGCATCGGCCTGCTGTTTTAAAAAATCCGGCTCCTGATTTTTGCCATGATAACCTGGTGTCAACGGCACACCGGCCTTTTCCATGAGTGCTTTAGAGGTAGCTTTTAGACCCATTGCCCGGATTGCTTCCACCGGCGGCCCAATAAATTCGATACCATTTTGCTGGCAGGCTAGTGCAAAATCATCATTTTCAGATAAAAAGCCATAACCCGGATGGACCGCTTCTGCACCGGTTAGCAGTGCTGCTTCTATAATCCGTTCAATTTTCAGGTAACTTTCACTGGCTGGAGCACGACCAATACAGATGGCTTCATCTGCCTGTTTAACATGCTGTGCCTCGGCATCAGCTTCAGAATAAACCGCAACAGTTTGAATGCCGAGTTCCTTGGCAGTACGGATGACACGACAGGCAATTTCACCACGGTTCGCAATTAAAATTTTCTTAAACATAATCCTTTATCCTGCTTTTTATGATTTTGTGGAAAATGGCCTTAAGCGCACCAGTGCGGTGTACGTTTTTCCAAAAAGGCACTCAGGCCTTCTTGTGCCTCTTCGCCCAGCCGTAATCTTGCAATATGAGCTGCGGTCTGCTGCATAAGTTCAGCAGTCAGTTCCTGTTCGGCTACAGTGTCGATCAGTTGTTTGGAAGCCGTTTGTGCCTGCGGACTACCTAATAGCAGCTGTTCAATTATTTGTTGAATGCCTGTATCCAGTGCTTCGGCACTATAGACTTCATGAGCCAGTCCGATGGCTTTAGCCTGCTGTGCTGAAAGCCGCTCAGCAGTTAAAAAGTAACGTGAAGCCTGACGCGCACCAATGGCCCGAATCACATAGGGACTGATGGTAGAGGGAGCCAGTCCCAAACGTACTTCAGAGGTTGCAAACATTGCTTTTTCGCTGGCAATACATATATCACAGGCCGAGGCCAGGCCTAACCCGCCTCCTAGTGCTGCACCATGCACACGGGCAATGGTGGGCTGTCTAAGATGAGCCAGTTTATGCAGCATGGTGGCCAGCTTCATGGCATCCTGCTGGTTCTCTTCACTACTAAAATGACGGGCTGCTTTCATCCAGTTCAGGTCTGCGCCAGCAGAGAAATTTTTGCCGCGGCCTGCCAGTATTACCACACGAGTATTCACGTTTTGCTCTAGCGCATCAAAACACTGGCTGAGCTCGGCAATTAATTGTGCATTAAAGGCATTGTGCAGTTCTGGACGGTTTAGCCAGATATAGGTGGCTCCATTAGGCTGCTCTTTAATTTCAATCAGTTCAAAATGCTTCATGAATCTCTCCTACATGCGGAATACGCCAAAATGGGTTTCTTCAATTGGAGCATTCAAGGCCGCGGACAAACTGAGTGCAAGTACCTGACGGCTTTGTGCAGGATCAATTACCCCGTCATCCCACAGTCGGGCAGAGGCATAATAAGGATGGCCCTGGCGCTCGTACTGTTGTCGAATCGGATTTTTGAACTCGTCTTCCTGCTCGGCAGTCCAGTTTTCGCCTTTGCTCTCAATGGCATCGCGGCGTAAAGTGGCAAGAACACTAGCAGCCTGCTCGCCACCCATGACCGATATACGTGAATTAGGCCATGTCCACATAAAGCGCGGTGAGTATGCACGGCCACACATGCCATAGTTTCCGGCGCCAAATGAGCCGCCAATTACCAGCGTGATTTTAGGAACTTTGGCTGTAGCAACTGCCATGACCAGTTTGGCGCCATGTTTGGCAATTCCTTCATTTTCATACTGGCGGCCAACCATAAAGCCGGTAATGTTCTGAATGAATAGCAGTGGAATTTTGCGTTGTGTACACAGTTCAATAAAATGTGCGCCTTTCTGGGCAGATTCGGAAAAGAGAATGCCATTATTGGCAATAATTCCGACCGGCATACCATACAGATGAGCGAAGCCTGTAATAAGCGTAGTTCCAAACCGTGCCTTAAATTCATCGAAGCGTGAACCATCAACAATTCGTGCAATGATTTCCCGTACATCAAAAGGTTTGCGGCTGTCACTCGGAATAATGCCATATAGCTCTTCGGCATCAAATAATGGTGATTCAATCTCTTTTAGCTGAAGCTGTGCTGCTTTTTTCCAGTTCAGGTTGGCTACAATCCTGCGGGTGATTCCAAGTGCATGCAGATCATTTTCAGCCAGATGGTCGGCAACACCGGAAAGACGGGTGTGGACATCGCCACCGCCGAGATCTTCGCTAGTAACCACTTCGCCTGTGGCTGCCTTGACCAGTGGCGGGGCACCGAGAAAAAATGTGCCCTGATTACGCACAATAATGGTTTCATCCGACATGGCCGGTACATAGGCACCCCCTGCGGTACAGCTGCCCATGACCACTGCAATTTGCGGTATGCCTTTGGCAGACATCTGTGCCTGATTATAGAAAATCCGGCCAAAATGGTCGCGGTCTGGAAATACTTCATCCTGGAGAGGCAGGAAAGCTCCTCCCGAGTCTACCAGATAGATGCAGGGCAGCCGGTTCTGCTCGGCAATTTCCTGGGCCCGAAGGTGTTTTTTGACTGTAAGCGGATAATAGGTACCACCTTTAACTGTGGCGTCATTGGCAATAATCATGCACTGTACACCATGCACCTGACCAATCCCGGCAATTACCCCGGCAGAAGGTACATCATTGTCATACAAGCCATAGGCAGCCAGCTGGCCAATTTCCAGAAAAGGGCTGCCTGTATCTAGAAGGCGTTCGATACGTTGACGTGGTAGCAGTTTACCCCGGGCCAGATGTTTTTCTCGGGCCTTTTCTCCGCCACCCAGCTGGATTTTGGCAGCCAGCTGGTTCAGGTCATCGACCAGTTCCTGCATGGCCTGCTTATTCTGTTTGAATTCTTCACTGCGGCTATTCATCTTGATTGCAATCTGGTTCATGGCAGTCATCCTTGTGCATTAAGGTTAAAGGGATCAGGCTGTTTCGTTGAACAGCTCACGGCCAATCAGCATGCGTCGGATTTCTGAAGTGCCGGCACCGATCTCATACAGTTTGGCATCGCGCCATAAACGCCCTGTAGCAAAGTCATTGATATAACCATTACCACCTAAAGTCTGAATTGCTTCACCGGCCATCCAAGTGGCTTTTTCAGCCGAATATAAAATGGCGCTCGCTGCATCTTTACGCAGAGCACGGCCATGATCAGCACGGTCACAGGCTTGACCTACGCTGTATACTAGAGCCTTGCAGGCCAGCCAGGTCGAATACATGTCGGCAATTTTGCCTTGCATTAACTGGAACTCGCCTAGTGCCTGACCGAACTGCTTACGTTCATGCAGGTAGGGCATCACAATATCCAGACAGGCATCCATAATGCCAAGCGGACCACCGCTTAGTACAGCGCGTTCATAATCAAGTCCACTCATGAGTACCTTGACACCATTGCCCACTCCACCCAGTACATTCTCGGCGGGTACTTTACAGTCATCAAAAAATAGAGGGGAAGTGTTAGAGCCGCGCATCCCCAGTTTGTCCAGATGCTGGCCATGACTAAAGCCTTTCATGTCTTTTTCAATTAAGAAGGCCGTCATGCCTTTGGCACCTGCCTGCAGATCGGTTTTGGCATAGACCACCAATACGTCAGCATCACCACCATTGGTGATCCACATTTTTGAACCATTTAATACATAGTGGTCGCCTTTCTGGTCAGCACGAAGTGTCATACTTACCACGTCTGAACCGGCATTCGGTTCAGACATTGCCAGCGCTCCTACATATTCACCAGATACCAGTTTTGGCAGGTAACGCTGTTTCTGTGCTTCAGTACCATGACGGTGAATCTGGTTGATACAGAGGTTAGAATGTGCACCATAAGACAAGCCAATAGATGCACTGGCCCGCGAGATTTCTTCCATGACCAGAATGTGAGCCAGATAACCCATATTACTGCCGCCGTACTCTTCAGAGACGGTCATGCCCAACAGGCCCATGTCACCCATTTTTTTCCACAGTTGCGCTGGAAACAGATTATCCTGATCGGCCTTGGCCGCAAGAGGCGCCACTTCCTTTTTGGCAAAGTTCTGAACCGATTCCTGTAGGGCTTTTAGGGTATTATCTATTCCAAAATCAATTGTTTGTAAATTCATTCTCTACCATCCTGTAGAACTGTATTTGTTATTTCGCAGCTGTATTTGTTGTGACCTGAGTTCACAATACAATTATTTTTTAAAAAAGTGAACCTTTATTCATAAAATGATTTATAATTCATTTTAAGGCGTGAAGTAAATAATATTTTTCTTATGAACTATAAAAGATCTTCTCTGATGGAAGAACGGATGGCGCAGAACCGGCTGGCCATTTTACAGGCTACACGTGACCTGACTGCTCGTGGGGGATTTAAAGATGCCCAGATTAATGCCATTGCAGAACTGGCCGGTATTTCAAGCGGTCTGGTCTACCGTTACTTTAATTCAAAAAACCAGTTACTGGTGGAAGTCCTGACCGACGCTGCCATGCAGGAAATCCGCATTCTTGAGTCCATTTACCGGGAAGACCTGCCGCCAAAAGAAAAACTGTTTAAGGCAGTTACAGCCTTTGTAAAACGCGCACTTACCGGACCGCAGCTGGCTTATTCACTCATCTTCGAACCAGTCGATGTGGCTATCGAAATTGAGCGTGTACGGGTTAAGCAGCTAATCAAGAATGCCATTATTGATATTTTGAAAGAAGGTCAGGAAAGTGGAGATTTCAGTTTTGACGATGTCAATACCGCAGCCCTGTGTATTGTTGGTGCCATGACTTTTGCTGTAGTCGAGCCGATTGACCCGGCTCGCCGTAAAAAGTTTGATAAGCAGGACTTTGTCCGTTATGTAGCCGAGTTCTGTCTGCAGGCAGTCGTTCGTGCACCTCAACCGGTACAAGGAGAAAATTAACACCTAAACATGCCTGTTGTATGGATAAGAAAGAACTGAACAAAGAATTGCACATAACAATACGTAAAACACAATGAAAACCGGGGTCATGTATCGACCCCGAATAACAATCTGAAAAACACAATGACAATGAATCAAGGAGTAGGATTCAATGACAGATACACAATTAAGTTATGCATCTGGTGCAAGTGAGCAACCTTTACTGGGCATGACCATTGGACAGAAATTTGATCAGGCATGTGCGCAATATACTGCACAGGATGCCGTTGTCTCGGTTCACCAAAATCGTCGCATCAGTTATGCAGAATTGAGAACACTGGTTGATGCCTTTGCCTGTAATCTGCTTGAGCTGGGACTAAAAAAAGGTGATCGCCTTGCAATCTGGGCACCCAACTGTGTGGAATGGACTATTGCACAGTTTGCCACGGCTAAGGCAGGTATCATTCTGGTCAACCTGAATCCATCTTATCGCAGTCATGAACTTGAATATGTGCTCAACAAGGTGTCCTGTGTTGGCCTGATTATGGCAGTACAGTGCAAAACAAGTAACTTTAAGGAAATTTTACTCAAGATTGTTCCTGAGCTGCATGAAACTCAAAGCCGTGAACTGTCTTTACAGCGACTGCCGCATTTAAAACATCTGATAAAAATTGATGATCAGGCTCATCCTGCTTTCCACTGTTTCGATGACTTACTGACTTCACCTACCTCAGAGCAGTTGCAGGCGCTGCAAAATATCGGTCAGGAATTACAATTCGATGAAACTATTAATATCCAGTTTACATCTGGTACTACCGGTAACCCCAAAGGGACCATGCTGACCCATAACAATATTCTGAATAATGGCTATTTTGTTGGTGAACGAATTTTACTTACCCCGCAGGACAGAGTATGTATTTCGGTACCACTATTTCACTGTTTTGGTATGGTCATGGGAAATCTGGCCTGTGTAACTCATGGTTCTGCAATGGTCTATCCATGTGATGTGTTTAATCCACTTAGCAGTTTAAAGGCTATTGAACAGGAAAAATGTACGGCTGCTTACGGTGTGCCTACCATGTTTATTGCCATGCTGGAACATGAGCAGTTTAACGAGTTTGACCTGAGCAGCCTGCGTACCGGAATTATGGCGGGCAGTCCGTGTCCGCGTGAGATTATGCAGCGTGTGATCGACCGCATGCATATGTCACAAGTGACCATATGCTATGGCATGACTGAAACCTCGCCGGTAAGTGCCCAGAGTATGGTAGATGACCCGATTGAAACCCGGGTCAATACAGTGGGACGCATACATCCGCATGTAGAAATCAAGATTATCGACCGTAACGGCAAGATTGTACCGCGCGGCAAACTTGGCCAACTATGTACCCGGGGCTATTCAGTCATGCTGGGCTATTGGGAAGATGAAGAAAAAACTAAAGAAGTGATTGATCAGACTGGCTGGATGCATACCGGAGATCTGGCGGAAATGGACCAGCAGGGCTTTATCCAGATTAAGGGCCGTATTAAAGATGTCGTCATTCGGGGAGGGGAAAACCTGTTCCCTAAAGAAATAGAGGATTTTTTATATACTCATCCCGATGTGTCTGATGTACAGGTTGTAGGTGTGCCTGACCAGAAATATGGTGAGGAACTTTGCGCCTGTATTATCCTGCATCCGCATAGTAATACCAGTGAAGAAATTATCCGACAGTACTGCAAGGAACATATCTCGCACCAGAAAGTGCCGCGTTATATCCGGTTTGTAACAGCTTTTCCTTTAACTGCTTCAGGCAAAGCCCAGAAATATAAAATCCGTGAAATGATGCAACAGGAACTCAATTTAAAGGTTTCCTAATCTGGTGCACTTATAAAAAGCAGGGCACTGGCCCTGCTTTTTGTGATATTTAGCATCTTAAATACTGATGCTGACAGTCAAAGAAGAACTGCTGGAAACCTGCTATAGAAAAATAATAAACTAAAAATGACCGGTCCATTCATCAAGAGACTGGTACTTGACCAGCCACACGTGTAATTTATCAGTTCAATGCCGTTTATAAAAAATAAAAGGAATCACAGGTTGCATGTTTAAATCTTTTTTTCCACAACCCAAAGTATTTTTTCTGTCATTGCTGTTCTGGTTCATAGTCAACCTGCTGCTCTGGTATGTAGCAGGCGGACGGGAGTGGGGAAGCTGGCTGGGCTTTCCATCAGATTATGCTCAGGCTGAACTGCCCATTGGGGTTAGCCGGTTTTGGTCTCCGGCATTTCTCTGGTTTTACCTGTGGTACTTCGTAGCTACTACGATCTTTGCCATTTTCTGGCGGTTTAAAGCAAATCATCCCTGGCAACGTTGGTCGGTATGGGGCTCGGCATTTATTCTGTTTAATATCTGGTTTAGCGTACAGGTCAGTGTAGCTATTAATGCGTGGTATGGGCCATTCTGGGATTTAATTCAGCGAATGCTGAGTAGCGGTGGCGGTAATATCCGTGACCTGTATATGGGTACCTTGACCTTTTTATATATTGCCATGGTAGCAGTGACTATTATGGTCATTAATGCTTTCTTTACCAGTCATTATATTTTTCGTTGGCGTACCGCAATGAATGAATACTATACCGCGCATTGGGACCGGTTACGTCATGTTGAAGGAGCATCACAGCGGGTTCAGGAGGACACCATGCGTTTTGCCACTATTATGGAAGATTTAGGGGTCGAGCTGATTAAAGCGGTTATGGTTCTGGTTGCATTCCTGCCAATCTTATTTGAGCTCTCCCGGCATGTACCGGAATTGCCGCTGGTGGGGCAGGTAGAACACTCACTGGTCTGGGCAGCCATTGTCTGGGCTATCTTTGGTACGGTTCTGCTCATGGTGGTGGGTGTCAAGTTACCGGGCCTTGAGTTTAATAACCAGAAAGTTGAGGCAGCTTACCGTAAAGAGCTGGTATATGGTGAAGACTATGCAGACCGAGCCCAGCCGGCAACCTTAAAAGAGCTGTTTTCCCGAGTACGCCAGAACTATTTCCGTTTATATTTTCATTACGCCTATTTTAATCTGGTGGCAACCTGGTACCGCCAGCTTGATATCCTCTACAGTCTGGTCGTGCTTTTCCCTGCTATTGCAGCCGGCAAGATGACCTTGGGCCTGATCAACCAGATTGGTAATGTTTTCGATAAAGTCCGTGAATCATTTCAGTATCTGATTATGTCCTGGAAAACGATTATCGAGCTGTTATCGATCTATAAACGTCTCAAGACCTTTGAAGCCGTATTAGATGATTAAAGCTGCTTTTACTCCACCCGCTTCGGCGGGTTTTTTTAATATAAAGAATCTGGTCAATTCCCTATATACCGGTTTTGCTGACTATAAGCCGCAGTCTGTTATTACGCTACAGTTCCCTGCTTATTGTTATTAAGGAATTAGAAAACTTTTGATGTCTACGGAACATTGTCTTCATGGTTTCTCTATAAACTTTCTAATGCACCTATTTACACAGTCATAACAGGTAAACCAACAGCCGGTATGCTACAAATAAACGGTTTTATGTAATTGGCCCAATATTAAAAAGCAGGGAAATACTATGGCGCTTATATCCTTGAGCAAGTTTCGCGGACTTTTTATAGGGGCAACCTTACTAGGGGCCTCTCAGATTGCATTGGCTGGCCCAACGGTGGATCAGCTCAGTAACTGTTTGATGAAATCGACCACCCCCACCGATAAAACCGTAGTTCTGCAATGGACCTTTGTGGCATTGGGCAATCATCCCGACTTAAAGGCCTTTAGTAATGTGACTGCGACACAAAAGGAAGCATTAGATAAGAATCTGGCCACTGTGCTGCAACGCATACTGGTAGAGCAATGTTCGGCACAGACCAAGGCGGTGATTCAGACTGAAGGTTTGCAGGCGGTGGGAGGCAGTTTTCAAGAGTTAGGCAGTATTACAGGTGAAGAAATTCTTAAAACGCCTGAAATTAAACAGCAGCTTAATGGTGTTCTGAAATATGTAGATTTGAATAAGCTGGTAACAACTTTCTTGACGCCGGATCTTTGGAATAAGTTGGGTGTTACCCGTTAAAATCTCGGATAAAAATAAGTTGTATAAGTAAAAAGCTGCGGTTCAAGTCTGTCTTAACCGCATCGTGATAAAACGTTGTTTAAGCTCATGCCAATTGGTCGAAGTCCAGCACACAAATGAACCCAATGTCACCATGATTGCCCCAAGCCAAAAGGTTTTCGATAGAGGTGTTTGTAAAATCCACATCGACATGATGGGTGAAAAAATCGGGCTAAAGTAAGACAGTGTGACCAGCATGGTGATATTGCCGCGGTTAATGCCGATATTCCAAGCCGCATAACCGAGTCCTGTCACAGTAGAAACCATCAGCATATACATCAGCGTTGTGGCATCAATATGAACGATTTGCGCGAATTGCTCAGGATGTAGTACGAGCATTTTGAGCCATAACACAGCACTAGTCGCAATAAAGAATAGGGTAATCGGGTTATGTCCCTGACTATATTTTTTAGTCATCACACAATACAGTGACCATAAACTTGCGCCTATAAATGCCAAGCCATAACTCAGCGGATTACTTTGCATATGGCTAATCACCGCAGCAAGATCAATCGCACCATTCCCAGTTTGAATATAGAACACGCCTGCAAGGCTAATCCCTAAACCTAAAATCACCCACTTATTGAATTTCAGTTCTTTAAATAGAATCAGCATCAAGATGGTCATACTCGGCCACAGGTAATTGACTAGGCTGATTTCAATGGCTTGTTGTGCGTTTTGGGCAAGGGCAATGGCGTAGGAAAAGCAGATTTCATACACTACAAATAATGCTGTTGCCCCAAAGAGGTACTTACGCGGAATTTGTTTTAAGTTAGGAATACGAAACAGGGCAAACAGTAGTACCGCACTTAAGCTATACATAAATAGCACAGCTAAATCTGCACCGATATTTGCACTAACTTTTTTCAGTAAACCCACGATAGACGACCACTGTAAAATAGCACTGAAGCCAATCAGGGTAGCGAGGTTTTTGGACATGGTAATGGGGGGGATGGGAGAATGCGCAGATTCTATTCTAATTAATCAATTTCCAATATGGGAAAAGTGGCATTTTTTGAGCAGATTTCAAATTTCCGTTAAGAATAGCTTTATGATTTGAATATCCCGATGATGAGTTTAATCAACCAGTAAATCGGGTAGAGAATAAAATCCATTCCAAAGACAAAGTCTTCGCTACGTTGTTTTCTGTGGGGTGTAGGTTGCATTTCAGCGAGCCATTTACGGCTTTTTGGAATCATCAGCAAAATGATGATCACTGCTATAAATATGCCAATGGCAATTTGAATGATGGTGAGTAAGAGTTCAGGTGTCATTTTTGTTTTTCTGCGACTTTTTTGTTTTATAGCATAAAAATAATCCTCTCCCTAACCCTCTCCTTTAAGAAAGGAGAGGGAACTTCGCGTATCAAATTAATCAAATGACATTCCCTCTCCCATTGGGATGAGCAGCACTGCTGCGCAAGGGGTGAGGAAGCTAGGCGTCTCCTAAGTCTTCGAGTTTGGCGATAGATGATACTTTTTAATGGTCATGTTGTTTTTGGTGTGAAGTGCTTGGATTAAATTTATGAAAATTAAATGATAATGCTTTCCCTCAGTTTTAAATTTTCATTATTTCATGGGTTATAATTTGATCTAAAAGGTGATCAATAAAAAGAGGCAAAATTTATAATGGGGATTGCTGAACTTGAGGTTAATGCACGTTTAGTTTTACTTGTATACGAAGCATTATTAAGATCTTTTTGGAGAAAACAGACCTTAAAGAATTTTTTAAGAAATACAGGTATAAGTGAACATATAATTTCAAGTTGGGGAGATGGAGAATCAAAACGTGAATTTTTAGATAGACTATTTACTGCCTTATCAAAAAATCAGAAAGGTAAATCTGTTGTACTTAAATGGGCTTATGAATTGTCTGAACAAAGAACTTTTCCTGATCTTCGTGGATGGGAGGATTCAGATTTAAAAATACAGCAAGCGCATAAGTCTGTTGTAGAGTTAAGATCTTATATAAATCAGAAATTAGACGATCTTAAATCAGAGCAAGAAAAGCAAAAGACAAAAGATAACGTTAAAGAAATCCAAAATGAAATTAGAAAATCACTTGTTGATAGGGAAAGTTTACAACAGCAACTTTATAGCCTGCTGCCATTCGTTGGTACTCAACAAGGTGGTTATGATTTTGAAAAATGGTTTTATGAAGCCTTAGACTATTCTGATATTCAATCTAGGACACCATATAAAGTAGATGGTCGGCAGATAGATGGCTCATTAACGATAGATGGGACTACTTATTTAGTTGAATTAAAGTTTACGAAAAACCAAACTGGTTCAGAAGCCATTGATAGTTTTAAAGCTAAAATTGATAAAATGGCTGACAACACAATGGGCATCTTTGTTTCGATGTCTGGTTATTCTTCCCAAGCTATTAAGGAAGCATCAGGTAGAAGAACAACACTTTTGCTTCTAGAGTCGAGTCATTTATTCACTTTCTTACAAGGCATAGAATCATTGAAAGATATTATAAGAAGAAGTAGACGACATGTTTCACAAACCTCTGAGGCCCTTTTAAACACTACTTATATTGAATAAAAAAACCCGCTCTAAAGCGGGTTTTCTATTCCAAAATCAATCAGCCTTAACCAATCAATTTCTTCATCAACTCATTGACTTGCGCAGGGTTCGCTTTACCTTTTGCTGCTTTCATCACTTGACCAACAAGACCGTTAAAGGCTTTCTCTTTACCAGATTTATACTCGTCAACCATCTTCTCGTTGGCAGCAAGTACGTCCTTAATAATTGCTTCAATTGCACCTGTATCAGTTTCCTGTTTCAAGCCTTTTTCAGCAATAATCTCGTCCGCAGTTTTGCCTTCTTCCCACATAAAGCCGAACACTTGTTTCGCGATTTTACCGTTAATTGTGTTATCGACAATACGCGCGATCATACCGCCAAGTTTTTCTGCTGTTACAGGAGAGTCAGCAAGCTCTAAGCCCGCTTTGTTTAACGCACCTGAGAATTCACCCATCACCCAGTTTGCAGCAATCTTACCTTGCGCAGCACCGCCAGCAGCCTTAACGACTTCTTCGTAGAACTCTGACATTTCACGAGTCAGCGTTAATACGTGTGCATCGTACTCAGTCACACCAAAGTCAGCTACGAAACGCGCACGACGTGCAGCAGGAAGCTCAGGCATGGTCGCTTTAATTGCTTCGATTTGCTCATCAGCAATAATGACAGGTAACAAGTCTGGGTCAGGGAAGTAGCGGTAATCGTTCGCTTCTTCTTTTGAACGCATTGAACGCGTTTCCATCTTCACAGGGTCAAATAAACGTGTTTCTTGGTCAATCGTGCCATCCCATTCAAGGATTTCCATTTGACGTTCGATTTCCACGTTAATCGCTTGTTCAATGAAACGGAATGAGTTGAGGTTTTTCAACTCACAACGTGTACCGAACGGTTGACCCGGACGGCGTAAAGACACGTTACAATCGGCACGGAACGAACCTTCTGCCATGTTACCGTCAGAGATCCCTAACCAACGCACTAGCGTGTGAATCGCTTTAATGTAGGCAACCGCTTCTTCAACTGAGCGCATATCCGGTTCAGATACGATCTCTAAAAGTGGCGTACCTGCACGGTTCAAGTCAATGCCTGACATGCCTTCAAACTGGTCATGGATTGATTTACCAGCATCTTCCTCAAGGTGCGCACGCGTCACGCCAATGCGTTTAACTGTACCATCTTCAAGCTGGATGTCGATATGACCCAAGCCCACAATCGGATTGTCCATCTGGCTAATCTGGTAACCTTTTGGAGAATCCGGGTAAAAGTAGTTTTTACGTGCAAACACAGATGCTTGGTCAATGTAGGCATCAATACCCAAACCAAAGCGAATCGCTAAATCCACTACTTCTTTGTTGAGTACTGGCAATACGCCCGGCATGGCCAGATCAACCAGGCTGGCTTGTGTATTTGGGTCTTGACCGAATTCAGTCGATGAACCTGAGAAGATTTTCGATTTGGTCGCAAGTTGAGTGTGAATCTCGATCCCAATAACGACTTCCCAACCATCAATCAGGTTGGACTTCGGTTTAGCCGATTTTTGAGCTTGAGCCATTATGCATTCTCCTCAGCAATTGCCGCACGTTGGGTGTGCCAGTCGGTTACCTGCTGATACTGGTGTACTACAGACAGCAGTTGTGACTCAGACCAGTAATTACCAATCAGTTGCAGGCCTACAGGCAGCTGGTTGGCATCGAAACCAATTGGCGCATTAATAGCTGGCAGACCGGCAAGGTTGACCGCAAGGGTATAGATATCGCCCAGATACATGACTACCGTATCTTGTGCAGCACCCAGCTGATAGGCAGTAGTCGGCGCACTTGGAGCTGCAATCACATCGACCTGTTCAAAGGCTTTCAGAAAATCCTGCTGAATCAGGCGACGAACTTTCTGGGCTTTGACATAGTAAGCATCATAATAACCGGCTGACAGGGCATAGGTTCCAATCAGGATCCGGCGCTGGACTTCTGTACCAAAACCTTCCGAACGCGAACGTTTGTAAAGATCCATCAAGTCCACCGGATTTTCACAGCGATAGCCATAACGCACGCCGTCATAACGTGACAGGTTGGATGAGGCCTCGGCCGGAGCAATCAGATAATAAGTTGGAACGTAAGCCTCAGTCATGTTTAGGTCAATTTCAACCAGAATCGCGCCCATTTCTTCGAGCTTTTTCAATGACTCTTCAACACGCGCTTTCACTTCAGCATTCAACCCATCAACCTGAAAATACTGCTTAGGAATACCAACACGTAAACCTTTAACAGAAGCTGTATTCAAGTTGGCTACATAATCATCGACTTCCTGATTCATGGAGGTCGAGTCTTTTTCATCATGGCCGGCCATGACATTCATCAAATAAGCACAGTCTTCAGCAGAACGTGCCATCGGGCCACCTTGATCCAGTGACGAGGCATAGGCAATCATTCCGAAACGGGATACACGGCCATAGGTAGGTTTCAGACCAGTGAGACCACAAAAAGATGCAGGCTGACGGATTGAACCACCGGTATCGGTGCCGGTGGCAAACGGAGCAAGATCTGCTGCCACAGCCGCTGCCGAACCACCCGATGATCCACCCGGTACACAGCTTAAATTCCACGGGTTTTTGGTCGCACCGTAAAATGAATTCTCGGAGGTTGAACCCATAGCGAATTCATCCATATTCACTTTACCTAGTGTGACCAGACCGGCTGCTTTGCCCTTAGCAACTACGGTAGCATCGTAAGGGGAAATAAAGTTGTCCAGCATTTTAGAGCCGGCAGTGGTTTTAATACCTTGAGTACAGAAAATATCTTTATGTGCGATAGGTACGCCGGTAAGTACAGTTGCGGTACCGGTTTTAATCGCAGCATCAGCAGCATCAGCTTGAGCCAGTGCCTGTTCGGCAGTTACAGTGACATAGCTGTTAACCTGCGCATCAATTTTTTCAATACGGTTTAAATAGTGCTGAGTCAATTCGCGCGAGGAAAACTGGGCTGTTTTTAAGCCTTCGGCAAGTTCACGAATCGATAAACGATGCAAATCAGTCATGAGTTAAATTCTTTTAGGTTCAGTTTTGAAGTACAGAAGTTGACCAGATAATTATTCAATTACACGTGGAACCAGATACAGCCCCGCTTCAGTAGCTGGGGCAACTGCCTGATATTCTTCACGATGATTGGTTTCAGTCACAACATCCTGACGTAATGGCTGAGGGTGATCAAATGGACTTTTTAGCGGTTCAACACCCTCAGTATCGATTGCCTTTAAGGTATCCATCATGCCTAAAATTTTATTTAGACTTTGAGCATATTCAGCAGATTGCGTATCATTGAGCGAAAGACGTGCAAGATTGGCGATTGCTGAAACTGTTTGTGCATTTAAATCTGCAGAATGCTGAGCATCCGGTGTAGACATACCATCACCTAATCAGTATTAAAAAATTCAAAATATCGTGCGTTATAATAAGCGATTGACTTGTTCAACGCACTACATTTAGTTAAAGTTGCCACCTTGCGTCCACATAAAGTTTAACTGAGAACGACCCGTGATTCTAAAACGACTAATTGGCTTGTTTTCGCCGGATCTAGCCATTGATTTAGGTACAGCAAATACACTTATTTATGCACCAGGGCGGGGCATCATTCTGAATGAACCGACAGTTGTCGCGATCCGTCACAGTGGTTCACAGAAAATTGTTGCCGCCGTAGGCCTGGATGCGAAACAGATGCTTGGACGTACCCCGGCAAATATTTCTGCCATACGTCCGATGAAAGATGGCGTAATTGCCGACTTTGAAGTAACTGAGACCATGCTGAACCAGTTCATTGGCAAAGTCCATGAGAAGCGCCTGTTTCCACCTGCACCACGTGTTGTGGTGTGTGTACCATGCAAATCGACACTGGTTGAGCGTCGTGCTATTCGTGAAGCGGTATTTAATGCAGGTGCGCGTGATGTCCGCCTGATTGAAGAGCCGATGGCGGCTGCAATCGGTGCAGGTATGCCGGTTGAGCAGGCGTGTGGTTCTATGGTGGTTGATGTTGGTGGCGGTACCACTGAAATTGCGATTATTTCCCTACAGGGTTGTGTGTACGCAGATTCTCTACGTATTGGTGGTGATGTTTTTGATGAGCAGATCATTAATTATGTGCGTAAAGCACATGGTTGCGTGATTGGTGAAACGACTGCGGAACTGATCAAGAAAAAAGTGGGTATGGCGATCGGAGACGGTACAACACTTGAAATCGAAGTGCGTGGCCGTAACCTGGCTGAAGGCGTTCCCCGTTCAATTACCGTAACCTCTGATGAAATTACTCAGGCCATTGCTGATCCGCTTTCCAATATTGTCAGTGCAGTAAAATCGGCACTTGAACAGACTCCACCAGAGCTGTCCTCTGATATTGCCGAGCGCGGAATTGTGCTTACAGGCGGTGGTGCATTGCTGCGTAATCTGGACAAACTGCTGGCTCAGGAAACCGGACTGCCTGTTATGGTTGCAGAAGATCCACTGACCTGTGTGACTCGCGGTGGCGGTAAGGTACTCGAATTCTTCGATAATCCGAATCATGATATGCTGTTTGTAGGTTAAGTTAGGAACCAGGCGGTGCAACCGAATCTTTTTTCAAGACAACCGCCATCTTTTCGCTCATTCATCATAGCGGTGATCACCTGCCTTATTGTGCTGTTTTTTGACTGGCGCATGCCGCATGTGGTGCAACCTGCCAGGGAAGTCCTGTACGCTGCATATAATCCTATTTATGCACTGGCAAGCTATCCCGTGTTGTCGAGAGAATGGCTGAGTCAACAAACCAAATCTGAAGCCCAGCTGCGCCGTGAAAATACTGCGATGCAGGCCGAGCTGTTACAGGCTCAGGTGCGTCTACAAAAATTGTCAGAGCTCTCTGCCGAGAATACACGTTTACGCGGTCTGCTCGATACACCACTTATTATTGATGGTCGTATGGAAATTGCAGAAGTCATCGGTACTGATGCTGATCCCTTACGGCATATCATTATTATTAACCGGGGAGCCAGCAATCAGCTCAAGGTGGGGCAGACTGTGCTGGATGACCGTGGAGTAATGGGGCAGATCATTGATGTCTATCCGCATTCTAGCCGTGTAATGTTGCTCTCGGACAAGGAACATTCGCTATCTGTACGTCTGGAACGGACCGGTATGCGTGCCATTGTGGCAGGAACAGGCGATCTCGGGCTGCTGAAAATGGAATACGTGCCGACCAGTGCAGATATCAAACCGGGAGACAAAATCTATACTTCAGGGTTAGGTGAACATTTTCCGGCAGGCTATCTGGTGGGTACCGTATCTAAAGTCAGACGCCATAATTCAGGTGAGTTCGCCCAGATTCAGGTGATTCCAGCTGCACAGCTGGCTGGTGGACATCATGTGGTGATCCTGTTTTCGGACTCTCTAGCGATGGAGCAACCCTATGCCAATCGCTAAGTTGCGTTATGAAAAGCGTAAAGATCCATTGATTGTCATTATCCTGTCAGTCATAGTCGGGTCAGTATTAATGGTCTATCCACTGTCTTATGACATTTCCGGATGGCGGCCATTATTTATGCTGATGATCATGCTGTTCTGGATATTGTGTCAGCCAAGCTGGACAGGTGTCTGGTTTGCCTTTGCAGTGGGCATTTTTACAGACTTGCTACGTGATGCGCCCCTGGGAATGAATGCACTCAGTTTTGTGCTGATCACCTTTGTCGTACGCTGGTTTACTCGTGAACGCCGGATTTTAACCTTTGGTAATTTATGGGTACTGGCAACGCTAGCAATTTTTGCCCATTTGCTATTTACCTGGTTTACCCAGGTTATGGCCGGGCTGCATTTTTCAATTGCACGGCACTGGCAGCCATTGCTTAGCAGTATTTTGTGCTGGCCCATCCTTTATTACCTGCTGCGAAAATGGCGCATCTGATTCTGGCCTCAAGTTCGCCAAGGCGACAGGAGCTGCTCAGGCAATTAGGACTGGAATTCGATATTCACAGTCCTGATATTGACGAGAGCACAAGAGCAGGTGAAAGTGTCGGTGAGTACGTAGAGCGTCTGGCTCGTCAAAAAGCACAGGCAGTACTTGCACAATATCCTGAATCTGTGATTATTGCTGCCGATACCAGTCTCGGGCTGGATGGTACCATTATTGGTAAACCTGAATCGAAGCAGCATGCCTTTGAAATCTGGTCAAAATTATCTGGCAGACACCATGATGTTTTTTCAGGGGTCTGTATTGCCACATCCCGGCAGATTTCGAGTATAGTGGTACATACCCAGGTTGAATTTCAAACACTCAGTCCAAACGACATGGAGCGTTATTGGGCGACCGGAGAGCCAGAAGGCAAAGCGGGTGCATATGCCATACAGGGCATTGCAGCGCAATATATTCCCCGGATTTTTGGCAGCTACACCAATGTAGTCGGGTTGCCGTTACATGAGACAATACAGTTATTAAAAGCAGTTAAGGCACTAAATTAACCGCTGGAAAGAATTTTTATAATGTTTTGAGTTTTAGTATGTCTGATGAGCTACTCATTAATGTCACCCCTATGGAATGTCGGGTCGCATTAGTTGAAAATGGTACGGTCAATGAACTGTTTGTTGAACGGACTGTCAAGCGTGGTCTGGTGGGAAATATCTATAAAGGCAAGGTAGTCCGTGTATTGCCTGGCATGCAGGCTGCTTTTGTCGATATTGGCCTTTCACGTACAGCTTTTTTACATATCAATGACATGATCTGGCCCCGCAACCAGTCTACTCCCAATGTATTTGAATTATTACAGCCCGGCCAGATTTTGACGGTGCAGGTTATGAAAGATATGCTGGGTACTAAAGGCGCGCGGCTGTCTACTGACCTTTCAATTCCTTCCCGCTATCTGGTACTGATGCCATTTGGAAATCACATTGGGGTTTCACAGCGAATCGAATCAGAAGAAGAGCGTGACCGGCTGCGTTCACTGATTGAGAAAATTCAGCAACAGCACGATTTACCAGGTAGTGTAATTGTGCGTACGGCAGCTGATGGCGTCGATGAAGCAGATATTGCCCAAGATATGGCCTACCTTGCCAAGCTTTGGGAATATATTCAGCGCAAACAGCGTGCTACCACTGTCCCATCTCTGATTTTTGAAGAATTACCTTTGCCTCAGCGTGTTATCCGTGATCTGGCCAATGAAGAAACTGCCAAAATCTATATTGATTCGCGGGAAATCTATACCAAACTGAGCGAATTTATTGAAGAGTTCGTACCGGGTATGCAAGATCGTCTGATTCACTACCCAGGTGAGCGCCCACTTTTCGACTTGTATAATGTCGAAGAAGACCTGCAAAAAGCCTTGCAGACACGAGTGGCCTTAAAATCAGGTGGCTATCTGATGATTGATCAGACTGAAGCCATGACTACTATTGATGTTAATACAGGTTCCTATGTGGGCGGCCGTTCACTTGAAGATACGGTCTTTAAAACCAATATGGAAGCCACTCAAGTGATTGTCCGGCAGTTACGACTACGCAACTTGGGCGGCATCATTATTATTGATTTTATTGACATGCAGGAAGCGAACCACCGCAATGAAGTCATGCACCAGTTTGAAAAAATGCTGGAACGGGATCATGCCAAAACTAAAATTACACAAGTTTCCGAATTGGGACTGGTAGAAATGACCCGGAAACGAACTCGGGAGTCTTTAGAACATCTATTATGTGAAGCTTGCCCAACCTGTCAGGGACGGGGATATGTGAAGACAGCAGAAACAGTATGTTACGAGATATTTCGAGAAATTATGCGCTATGCTCGGGCATTTGAATCACAAAGTGGCTTTACAGTAGTTGCCCATCCTGCGGTCATAGACCGTCTATTAACAGCAGAAGCACCAGCAGTGGCTGATTTAGAGCATTTTGTAAATCGGGTAATTAAGTTCCAGGTCGAAAATCTGTATACGCAAGAGCAATATGACATCATCTTAAGCTAAAGTTGTAACAGAATTTCGCTTAATCCTTGTTACAACTGAAATTTTACTTTCATGCATGAATTTTCAATACTAGATGCATTGGGTAGCCAAAGACTTTTCTCCCCTATGTAGTCTTAGCAAATGAGGTAAATGACATGAATGTTAGTGAAAGAATTATTCATAAAGGTTTTCAACACGTACTTGATTCAAAAAAAGTCAATACATGCTATATGCTTGATGATGATGGTCGAGAAATCCAGATTACTACTGCGATGATCCGCTCGGTTTGTCACCAGCTTTTAAAACAGTGCCGTACTATTAAAAAATAAGGGGCTTAATTCTGCCCCTCAATTTTCTACTGTCCTTTAACCTGTTACAGTCAGATTCTTCTCAAACGTTTCAGCTTCAATCAGTGATTCAAAACGTTGTATTTCATCTTCCAAATGGGTAAGCAGATTCTGCATTTTGGGTAATGCATTGCGACAGGCGATTAAGCCGACCTCGAGTTTGTCCAGATAACTGGTCATGGTAATATTTAAAGCTTGTCCATCCAGTACAATCGAAGCAGGAAAAAGTGCATCCAACTTTGCACCATTCCAGTACAAGGGTTCACGTGGACCCGGCACATTAGAAATTACCAAGTTAAAGGCCTGACGTTTAGGCATCATTCCTGAAAGTATATTAAGTCCTGCGGCAGAGTATACCAATGCGCTGTAATTCAGAATCTGACCTGATGTCATCCGTTTAAAGCGCTGTTTAGCATTTAGTACACTCCGGCGAATAGTTTCCAGCCGTTTCAGTGGATCTGCCTGATGTGTACCCAGATTGGCCAGAATCATGGTGATCCGGTTGCTCACATCTGAGTCATCATCCCGGATAGAAGCTGGAACCAAGGCAATTAATGGCTTGGCCGGGAAACTGTTCTGGCTAAGAAGATATTCACGTAAAGCACCCGAACACACTGCCAGAATTACATCATTAATAGTTACATCCAATGCACTTGCGATACTACGCAAACGGTTCAACTCAAAAGATTGTGCTGCAAAACGTCGTGAAGCACTGACCCGCTGATTGAGTATACTTTTCGGTGCCTGAAAGCTAGAAACATAGTGCGGATTACGGCCCATATCTTTCATCACTGTCTGTGACAGTTCATACATTACTTTAGGTACAGCTTCAAACTGGTCTTTAAGTAATCCAAGAATTTTCTTTGTACTTCCTTTTTTAGCTTCTTTAAGGCGTTTGGCTCGTGGGCCTTCTACACACCATGGCGGTACAATACTTTTAGCCTGCTGGTCTTTAGATAGTGATTTTTCAACCAGTCGCATTCCTGCAATTCCATCAACCATGGCATGATGAATTTTGAAGTACATAGCAAATCGGTTGCCTTCAATACCTTCAATAATATTACAGGTCCAGAGCGGTTTTGCGCGATCAATAAGTGTACTATGTTCTTGAGAAATATAAGCTAATAGTTCGCGAATACGTCCTGGATGAGGCAGTGAAATATGGCGGAAGTGATGATCCAGATCAAACTCTTCATCTTCATCCCAAAACAGGCCACTTAGCCGGTTATTAAAGGGTGGTATCGGAATTGATTTTGAGTTACGAATATCCTGTACCAAATCTTGTATAAAAGTCGCGGGTGCATGTTCAGGAATTTCAAACAGGAATAGACCGCCTACATGCATGGGCTGTTGACGTTTTTCTAATGATAAAAAAATGAAATCAATTGGGTGTAATGGACGCATAGCGTTGATTGCCTCACTGCAATGGATCTGTCAGCTCTTATTGAGCTGCTCATTGTTAGAATTATAGAACACGCGTTACAGTATATAATCTTTCAGTCCAGACGCAGCATAAATTTATGTGAATTCATCAGTTAAATAAAAAACCGCCCAATCAACTGTTAAGACTCTCAGTTAGGTATGAGCGGTTTTTTGACTGATATTACTTCTTTAAATTACCAGCATGCAGACCACATTCTTTATGGGTGGCTTCTTCCCACCACCAGCGCCCTTCACGTTCATGCTGATTTGGTAAAACAGCTTTAGTACAAGGTTCACAGCCGATTGAGATAAAACCACGTTCATGCAGGGCATTATATGGAATTTCCATTAAACGGATATAACTCCAGACATCACTGCTTGACCAGTTGGCCAGCGGGTTATACTTGATTAACTGTTTACCCGGCCCAGAAAAACCTGTGTCTGCCTGAACTACTGGTATTTCAGTACGGGTTCCCGGACTCTGGTCACGACGCTGACCGGTAATCCAGCCATCTAAAGTCGCTAGTTTCTTGCGTAATGGCTGAACTTTACGAATACCACAGCATTCCTGATGGCCATCAACATAGAAGCTAAACAGGCCTTTACGATTTACCATATCGAGTAAGGGTTCTGCTTCAGGAAAACAAATTTCAATTTCAATGTTGTAATGATTGCGGACTTTTTCAATAAACTGATAGGTTTCTGAATGCAGCCGGCCAGTATCCAGACTGAATACCCGAAATGGTTTTCCCAAGCGGGAGGCCATATCAATCAGGACTACATCTTCAGCCCCTGAAAATGAAATAGCAATTTCACCTTCCTGACTCAAGGCAAGTTCCAGAATCTCGCTTGGAGATTTGTCAGCATATTCAGATGCCAAGGCATCCACTATATCAATGGTTGGGATAGCAGTCATGAAGGCTCCTGGCTCAAAGGCTTGGACGCTGTAAAAATATATATTCACTAAAGTGCAATACATTTTAAGGGAAATGAAATAAGCTGCTTAGCACATTAACTACAAAGCTTATGAATAAAACTGATTAATAAACAGTTGCACAAAATATATCGGGTTAATGCTATGATAATCCGATTTTTTTATGATGCTTGGAGAATTCATGGAAATTGTATGTCTCGATCTTGAGGGGGTATTAGTCCCGGAAATCTGGATTAACTTTGCAAAAAAAACAGGGATTAAAGAACTAGAAGCCACTACTCGAGACATTCCTGACTACGATGTCCTGATGACTCAGCGTTTAAATATCTTGAAGCAGCATGGTTTAGGCTTAAATGATATTCAGGCCGTGATTGCAGATATGGGTCCATTACCCGGCGCCAAAGAATTTGTAGAGTGGGTCCGTACCCATTTCCAGCTGATTATTTTATCTGATACTTTCTATGAATTTGCCCATCCATTGATGCAACAGTTGGGCTGGCCTACTATTTTTTGTCACAAGCTGGAAACAGATGAAAAAGGCATGATCACTGCCTATAAATTACGTCAGCCAGACCAGAAACGTGAGGCAGTAAAGGCACTCCACAACCTGAACTTTCGTGTAATTGCAGCAGGGGACTCGTATAATGATACAACCATGCTGGGTGAAGCAGACCATGGTTTCCTGTTTGATGCGCCAGAAAATGTAATCGCTGAGTTCCCGCAGTTCCAGGCAATTCATGGTTACGCTGCTTTAAAAGAGGCAATCCGTTCAGTGTCACTGCGCGATATTCCAGCTTAAGATTTTATAAATAAGCTTAAAAAAGGGCACTTGAAGCGCCCTTTTTCTATAAATTGTCTAATGAGATTTTTAGAATTTGTAACCAATATTTAGACCATAAGCGATAGCATGATTACTTTCAAAAGTACCTGCCGCCGTATGAGCACCTGTTACTGCATCAGCATCACCTAACCAGAAGTATTTTACACCTGCACCAATAAAGTAATTTTCAGCCGGTGAAAAACGTACGCCTGTACCTATACTCCAGTAACCTTCAGTTGGGCCTAGAGTTGTTACAGGATTACCTGCACCAGAATCCCAACCTACTGATACATTACCTGCCCACAGATCATTAAATTTACGACCTACACCGACCGTTGCTGAAATCTGATCATCTTTATAGTCAATCAGATTAAAGCCATTTGGTTTGCCAAGAGCTGGAGTTGATTGACCAAGGACTTGCGATAACTTGCCGAATTTATAAGGTTGAACTGCAAACTTGGACCATTCTACCCATCGTACATTGGCAAATGCGACAGTATTTTCCATAATGCCCGTTTGAAAATCGACATTAACTGACTGTGGTGTGGTTAATTCAGTACGTCCAGAAGTAGCACTAATCTGGTTCATTGCACCATCAAGTCGAGGATTACCAGTGAGTCCTGCCGCGCCAAAATTCTCATAAGCATTCATATCATGCTCAATTTCAGAACGATAGGTTATAGCAGCTTTTAGGGCAATCTCAGGAATTTGATAAGCAATACCAGCCAGCCAGCCTACCGATTCGTCTTCACCTGTTTTTAAATCATATCCATTGAAGGCGCTATAAGCATTACCGCGTAATTTCACCGTACCATCAACTGTCTGATAAACAGCACCTGCATATAAATTCCAGTTTTGAGTAGGCTGATAGCCAATCAGAAAATTCAGGTTTTGAGTATCTACTTCAACGGTAGTACCACCTTTAAATGGAACCATACGGTTTTCAACAAAGTTATTATTTCCTTTGTACTCGGCATCAGCACCAAATGGCTGATCATAGATCAGACCAAGTGAAATTTTATCAGTAGCTTGAATTTTCAAAGCCGCTGATGGGAAATAGTAGTCCCCAGCCATATCACCAGCAACATTCCCATTTGCGTCAGTACCTGAAACATCAGGATCAAGGATAGAAATACCTGCCTCAAAATAGTTTCCAGGCTGTAAAAATGCCTGAATAGATTGACCTGAACGGTCTAAACCACCCGCATTAACCGCAGTGAGAGGGAGTGAGCTAAGAAGAATAGCGGAATAAATTTTATTGAGCTTCATGGTCTTTCCCTGATGCCATATGTAACAAAAAAGTTGAGGGAAAGTAACACAAAACAAAAAAGAGTAAATGCTCAGCTCGGTCTAAAAAATGAACTGATGAATGCAAGAAATATGCTTGATTAGAGTAAAAAGACTAAGAATACTGATGTATATAAATGATTTATAAATAAAAAATTAGAGTAAATGTTTTAAAAAGATACCAAACAAAACCGGATTTTTTTTGGCTAAATTAGCAACACTTAAAATTTGTATAGTAGAGTAGTAATAGAAAAGCTACCGCAAGCGATAGCCTTTCTAAAATAATTTACCTTAGAAACGATAACCAATTTTTAGACCATAACCCCAAGCATCGTTATCTTCAAAATCAGCTACATATGAATTAGAACCGAAATCAGATGCAGCTTGAGCTTTTGCATCGCCTAACCAGAAATATTTCACACCGCCCGCAATAAAGTAGTTTTGTGCAGGGCTAAATTGTAGACCTAAACCAAGATTCCAATAGCCTTCTGTTGGGCCTAAAGTAGAAACTGGATTACCAGCACCTGAATCCCAACCTACAGAAACGTTACCTGCCCATTGTTCAGAAAATTTACGGCCTACGCCTAGAGTAGCTGAGATTTGATCATCAGTATAAGAAACAATATCAAAGCCATTTGGATTATTAGGAGTAGCACCTGCCGCGCCTAAAGCTCTTGAAACTCGTTCAAACTGCTGTGGACGAATTGAGAAATCCTTCCAGTTGACCCAGCGTACGTTAGCAAAGGCTACTGTATCTGCCATAATACCGCTTTGGAAATCAAGGTTTACAGACTGAGGAGTAGAAATTTTAGTATTTGTATTTACATTATAAAGCGCAGCAGCAGGGTTTTGCGTTACTAAAGCTAAAATATCACTATGACCATATTCATTTGTTTTCAAATCATGATCAATTTCAGAACGATAAGTTAGTGATGCTTTTAGAGCAATTTCAGGAATCTGGTAAGCAATACCCGCTAACCAACCTACAGCACTATCGTCTTCCATTGTAGCATTGTATTGACCTAATGCAGTTGTACTGCCATATGCTAGACCACGTAATTGAACATTACCTTCAACTGACTGGTATACAGCACCACCATAAATATTAAAATTTTCAATAGGTTGATAACCTACAAGCATAGTAATATTTTCTGATTTAACTTCTACTTCTGTACCTTCTGTTCCATTATGGAAAACACCACCAGCTAAAGGATTTAAATAAGTATCAGTAGGGTAAGTTGCTTTCGCTCCAAATGGCTGATCATAAATTATACCAAATGAAAAATTATCAGTTAACTGAAATTTTAATGCTGCACTTGGAAAATAATAATCATCACCCATTTCGCCAACTGAGGTGCCTCGATAAGCAGGAGCTAATGGTGCGGCAGCTCCTCCTGGCGTCCAATTATTTTGAACTTTACCAGAAACTGATGGATCAAGAACAGAAATTCCGGCTTCAAAATAATTACCTGGCTGTAAGAATGCAGAGATCGACTGACCTGAACGATCTAAAGCTGCTGCAAATACCCCAGTTGCAGGTAGCATTGCTAAAATCATTGCTGTGCTAAGAGTTTTTAATTTCATTCTAGTCTTTCCTTGAGATACGGGAAGTTTTACGTGCATGATCTATGCTTTTTAATTTTGGAGATCATCCTCTTCCGGGATAAAATCTAACTTAACTCCATGTGACAAAAATAGCACAATTAAACTAAGAGTAAATGCTCTATTTGAACTTAAAAATAAAAAAAATATGTTGAAAAAACATGCTAACTGGAGTAAATGTTCTATAATTTAAAAAGAATAATAAATTAAGTAATTGAAATATAAAAATATTAATTTATCGTTATTATGTAATAATCGCTTTTTTCAATTAAAATTTAAAATTTGACTATTCAGATTTTTAAAAATAATCAAGAAAATCAAGAGCAAAATTTAAGCAAATAATTAATTTAAGTGAATTCATTGTAGGGAGGAATGGGTTAATTTTCTTTAAACAAGATTTTAAGTAGGAAGTAGTGGGTCAGTTTAAGATGATTTTAAGTAATATCTGTTCAGATAAAGAGGATATTTATTTAAATTTTCTGTGATGCAAAACTCAAACTATTTTTTGTCTTATCAGTACATTTTATTATTTATAAATTTCTTTATCTTAAAAATTTTTTTCCCTGTAGGCGGGTTAATCGATTTATCTCTTATACAACCGTGGGTAAGCCACTCGGGAGAATTCCTATTTCGTGATAGCTGGTATTTGGCGAAACTCAACCATAGCTATATAAAAGATATAATTATGGCTGTTTATATCTGCTATTTTATGGGCTGGTTAAGCTCATTTAAGTGCCAAAAACTTAAAATGTATCAAATGAAGTGGGGCTATTTTTTTCTGGTCTCCCTGTTATGTACCAGTATCGTTGGTCTCATCAAGTCGCAGTCTGCATATGCTTGTCCATGGAATATGACTATCCCTTCTATTTCAGGGTTTACTTGGGATTTTTCAGCAAAAAATGGGCATTGCTTTCCAGGCGGCCATGCTTCAACAGGTTTTGCTTTATTAACAGGTTATTTTGTTTACCGCTTATCTAATATAAAAAAGGCCTGTTTCTTTCTTGTGGCTGGCTTAATACTTGGTTTTGCAATGGGCTGGGCACAGATGATGCGTGGTGCCCATTTTTTAAGTCATAATCTATGGACATTGTGGATCTGCTGGTGTGTAAATGTTCTGATATACCAGATTATCCTCAAATTTTAAGTACTGACTAGAGATTCTGGCTCACTACTTTCTACAGGTTTTTAAAGAATATTATCTGGTAAAAATATATTGACCTGTAAGCCACCTAATGTCTGGCTGTGTGTAAAACTAAGCCGTCCCTTTAAACGTTGGGTTGCCTTATGAACAATGGACAGACCTAAGCCACTCCCAATTTCTGTATGCTGATAAACACGGTAAAAACGCTGAAGCACCTTTTCGTATAGCATAGGGTCAATACCTGGTCCACTGTCTTCTATCTGTATCAGTGCTCCATTTTCTCTGGCATATACGGAAACATTAATTACACCATTCTCTGGCGTGTATTTAATGGCGTTATCAATCAGATTAAAAATGATTGAGTGTATGATAGCGGGTTCCGACAAGATACTCACCGGATCCTGCTGCTCCATGCCCAGATCGATATTCTTTTGTATTGCCAGCTGGATGAGTTCCTCTACACAATTTGTAGCGATATCGCTCACTCTGACCTGCACACCATGCTCAGTTTCTAAAATATTTGCATCCTGTTGAGCCAGGCTAAGTAATTGACTGACCAGATGCTGGACACGCATTAAACCTTTATTGAGGTTCTTTAAAGCAGGATGGTCAGGAAACTCTTGTAACAGAATCTGTATTTGCAAATTTAATGCAGTAATCGGTGTTCTTAACTCATGAGCTGCATTTGCTATAAATTGCCGCTGCTCTTGCTGTGAATATTGAATTCGGCTAAATAGAGAGTTGATTTCATTAAGGACTGGTACAATTTCTTGAGGATATTTAAATATTTGAACCGGTTCTAATTCATGTGGCTCACGCTTTGCAATTTCTTCTTTAAATTCGTCTAAAGGTTTAAGATTGTGGCTGATGATCCAGCCTAATCCCCAGAGCACCAAGGGCATAAACAGCAAGTAGGGAATAAACATATTGCCCGCAAGTTCTAGTGCCAGATGCCGGCGGACAGAAAGCTGCTGGCTAACCTGTATCTGGTCATGCTCAAGTGGGAGCACATAAGTCCGCCAGATATCACTTGCAGTCTGGTGTGTATAAAAACCGGCTTTTTCTACCGGTGCAACCAGCCGCTTTGACTGGCTTTGATGATCTTGATCAGTATATGCCCATACATCTACAAATAAATCTTCTTCATGGTAGCGCTGATGTTCATCAAACTGGCTTTGGATCTGCTCTGGACCATGAGTGGCAATACGTTCAGCCAGATTCTGCATCTGGGCATCCAGAATTTCATTAATTTCTTCAAGCGCAATACGATAAGCTGAAAAGACCAGTACACAGCCCAGACTGATACTAAAGAATGAAATATAGAGTATGAGCCGTTTTTTTAAGGAGTAATTTGATGACATAAAAACTTCGCTGTTTAAGCTTAGGCCTGACCCAGACGGTAACCTAAACCACGAATAGTCCGGATAAAGTCCTTGCCGAGCTTGGTGCGTAAATGGTGTATATAGACCTCAATGGTATTGCTGTTGATTTCAGAATCTATATCGTAGAGCTTATCTTCCAGACTGCTTCTGGAAAAAATTTTATAGGGATAACTCATCAAGGGAATAAGGATAGCCCATTCACGCTTGGACAAGTCAATATGTTCATTTTTAAACAGGGCAGAATGCTGTTCCAGATCAAGTATCAGGTCGCCATGTTGTAGTATCTGTACGGTTTCGGTCTGAATGCTGGTTATAGTGCTGCGACGTAATAGAGCCTGTATACGTGCCAGTAATTCATCAAATTCATAAGGCTTAACCAGATAATCATCTGCACCTTGATTCAAGCCATCTACCCGGTTGTGTAGCTGGTCGCGTGCAGAAATAATTAAAACTGGAAGAGCCGGTTTTTGCTGCCGGATCTGCTTGAGGACCTGCATTCCATCCATAAGAGGGAGGCCCAGATCTAGCAGGACAATATCAAATTCCTGTGTTTTAAGCAGTTTTAGGCCATCAATACCGTTATTTACCCATTGCACTGCGAACTGCTGATATTGCAGCAGTGTAATGGTGGATTCGGCAATCATAAAATCATCTTCAATAATCAGGATTTTATTCATTTTTTATATCCTCAGGCCCGATAGATGATGGCATTGTTGCAGCATATCATGCTGTGGCTGTATCACTGCACTCTTAATGTTGAGCAGACTGAGCAGGGTAGGAAATAAATTATCCTGGCTCAGATTTTGCTGTTTCTGGTTGGCCAGACAGGCGAACTGCACAGGGTGCTGCTGTTTCCAGCTCTCTGAAAACCACATTAACATTGGAATATGGGTTTGCTGGCTGGGTGCAATGGCATAAGGCGAACCATGTAAATATAAACCATGCTCTCCAGTAGATTCACCATGATCCGACAAATACCATAGCGCGCTCTGATAGTGTTGGTTTCCTTCTAAGGTTTGTATAAGCTCGGCAAGCACATGATCGGTGTAAACTATTGAATTATCGTAGCTATTAATTAAAGACTCGGCACTACAACCCTGAATAGCATTGGTATTACATGTCGGTTGGAACGGCTGGTATGCTGCTGTTGAGCGCTTAAAATAAGCCGGGCCATGACTACCTGCCTGATGCAGAACAATCAGGCGTGGTGCCTTATCGGTCTCTGGAATACTGGCCAGATAAGCCTGGAGTGCCTCAGGCAAGATTTCATCATGACATTCTCCCTCTATACACCACTTCTGTTTAAGAGATTTATTGAATTCATATTGTTCTATGCGGTTGCAGACGCCTTTACAGCCTGAGTTATTATCTACCCAGGTTACTTTGTAGCCCGCACGCTGGGCAATATCTAGCAAGCCTTCCCGGTGTGATGCGAGCTGTTCATCATACTGCTGACGCGGCATACCGGAAAACATGCAGGGAACTGAAACTGCTGTGGCTGTTCCACAAGAATTGACCTGACTGAAATTTATAATATCCAGTTTAGATAGTTCTGGATTGGTCGCTCTGGTATATCCGTTTAAAGCAAAACTCTCAGCACGGGCAGTTTCACCTACTACCAGAACCATAAGCTGGGGTTTTTTTGAATCTGATACTGGTAAAATTAAATGTGCATCTTCTCCATATTTAATAAGCGGCAAATTCTGTCTTAGCGCTTTCTTTTTATAATACGAAATGCTAGATGCGATTACATTTTGTGGGCTGATCATACCTTTTAGATCACGATGTTCACGAAAGATAGCTGCATAATCAATATAGAAGATAAATAGCATCAGGCCGGCCAGAACCAGTGAAATCAGCGCACTGAGCATTTTAGAAATAAAAACTTTAGATAAACCTTCAGTTTTTATTTTGACTAAGCCTAGCAATGATAAAGGCAGCAAGACAAAGCCAAGACTCCACAAAACAAATTGCCAAGAGAGCAGATCCAGTACTTCGTGCTGATCGGTTTGTAATGCATTCTGAATTTGGTCAGCTGATATACCTATGCCCAGACTGTTAACAAAATAAGCTGAAAAACCGCCTAAAAGAATGAAGACGACAGCAAAGAATCGAATATTCCATTTCCACTGCAGCAACTGAAAAATCAGGTTGTAGATACTCACCACTACAATGACTGTTGCCATTAAAAATAACCATGCCTTGATTCCCTGGTAAGGTGTGAGCTGAATTATCTTCATATAAAAAGAAAGATTCAGGGCAATGCCAAACCATATAGCCAGGATTAAATTGAAGATATTAAGTGAAATAGGCGGAATCTTGTTCTGGAGTTGTCTGAATATCATAAAGGCATTGATACTTTCAGCTTGTATGGAATTTTAATGTAAAAGCTGAAACTTAAATGATACTTAAATCAGGGAAGAGGAGAGACAAAATATGCAAAAGACTTTGCAATCATTAAAGAGATGTATACTGATTTAAAAGGATGTGTGCCCTGCGGGACTCGAACCCACGTCGGTCGCTTAGGAGGCAACTGCTCTATCCAGTTAAGCTAAAGGCACAAAGAAGACTTATTATAAATGAAAAAGTTACTGTCTCAACAATAACTTTTTCAAAATAGAATTTTATGGACTTTACGCACGAGGTTTAAGTATTTTATAAAGCACTAGCATGAGAACCACCCAGATTGGTAGCATCAGCACCGACTCTTTAAAGCCTTGTGTCCACATAATGTAGAGTACAACAGCAATAAATACTAAAACGATATAGTTGCTCAGAGGTGAAAACAGTGCCGGAAATTTGGATAAAATTCCATTTTTCTGAATATAGTCTTTGAACTTTAAGTGGGTTAACGTGATCATGGCCCAGTTCAGTACTAAAGCTCCTACTACCACATACATCAGATGACCTAATGCATCTTCTGGAATCAGATAGTTTAGTAATACGCAACCGAAAATCAGAAGTGCAGAGAAAAGCACAGCAGGAATCGGTACACCTTGCTTATTAACCTTCAAGAATATTTTTGGCGCATTACCTTGCTGAGCCAGACCATACAGCATACGGCTATTGGCGTACATACCGCTGTTATAAACTGACAGGGCTGCAGTCAGAATAATAAAATTCAGCAGATGAGCTGCCCAGCCAATACCTAACTGGCTAAAAATCATTACAAATGGACTTTTATCCAGACCACCGAGTTCCAGCTGGTTCCATGGTACCAGTGACAGTAAGATGGTGAGTGAACCTACATAAAACAGTAAAATTCGGAAAACTACCTGGTTAATAGCCTTAGGAATAGTTTTTTCCGGGTTTTCTGCTTCTGCAGCTGCCATTCCGATCAGTTCAATCCCGCCAAAAGCAAACATCAGGAAAGCCAGCATATAAAACAGGCCGTCAAAACCATTCGGGAAAAAGCCGCCATGACTCCACAGATTGCTAAAAGATGCACCAGAACTGGCATCTGCAGTAAAGATCAGATAAAGGCCAAACACAATCATGGAAATGACTGCTGCCACCTTGATAATGGATAGCCAGAATTCTGATTCACCATAAAACTTGACATTACCCAAGTTAACTAAAGTAATGATTACAAAAAAGAAGAGTACCGAAGCCCACGCAGGAATATGCGGCCACCAGTAATTGATATATTTGGCAACGGCAGTCAGCTCTGTCATTGCAACTAAAATATAAAGAATCCAGTAGTTCCAGCCTGCCAAGAAGCCCGGAAAGTTACCCCAGTATTTATGCGCAAAATGACTAAAAGAGCCAGCAACCGGCTCATGTACAATCATTTCACCTAGTTGGCGCATAATTAAAAAAGCAATTAATCCACCGATCGCATAACCTAAAATAATGGATGGACCAGCAGACTGTATAACCTGCGCAGAACCTAAAAACAGACCGGTACCAATAGCTCCACCCATGGCAATAAGCTGGATATGACGGTTTTTTAAGCCACGCTGAAGTTGCGATGTATTATTGTTCAAAGTGCTCAGCTCGACGATGACTAAGTCAAGTATTGTAATGTATTGCAACTTATTAGCCTAGTCAGACTAATTGCTTGCTGCTGAATCTTAAGCTCTTTTATAAATTTAATAAAAATAAATAACTTAGAGAGAGGTAAGGCTGTTATTTATAGAATTGGGATGGTTGAGTATTTAAATTTAGTCTGACTAGTCTATAAAATAATTCTGCCGGTTTCAGACTCGAACAGGAATAGCCTGCACAGCAGTTTAAAAAAGCTTTAATATGAACCGGGATTGGATAGCCCACATTTGCCCAGCAATAATCATAAAGAATGACAGGAATTAAAACAGCAATGAGTTCAGTACCACAAATTAAAGTCGCCGCTACCTATATGCGTGGCGGAACCAGTAAAGGTGTATTTTTTAAACTTGATGATTTACCTGAAAAGGCTCGCGAAGCAGGTCAGGCGCGTGATCATTTTTTACTGCGTGTGATCGGCAGTCCAGACCCTTATACCAAACAGATTGATGGGATGGGTGGAGCGACCTCAAGCACCAGTAAAACGGTGATCCTGTCTAAAAGTACCCGCGCAGAACATGATGTCGACTATCTGTTTGGACAGGTCTCAATTGACCAGCCTGTCGTTGACTGGAGTGGTAACTGTGGCAATTTGACCGCAGCAGTTGGGTCTTTTGCTATTAGTAACGGACTGGTCGATGCTAATCGTATTCCTGAAAATGGTATATGTACCGTAAAAATCTGGCAGGTCAATATTGGTAAAACAATTGTTGCACATGTACCTGTAACGCAAGGGCAGGTTCAGGAAACTGGAGATTTCGAGCTGGACGGTGTGACCTTTCCGGCAGCCGAAGTTCAAATTGAGTTTTTAGATCCTTCCGATGATGATGGTGAGGGGGGCAGTATGTTTCCTACCGGCAATGTCATCGATATGTTCGAGGTTCCTGGAGAAGGCAGTTTTCAGGCTACATTTATTAATGCAGGCATCCCCACTATTTTTTTAAATGCAGCAGATTTAGGGTATACCGGCACGGAGTTACAAGAACAGATTAATACTGACCCTTTAGCGCTAGCACGTCTGGAAACTATTCGTGCCTTTGGTGCTCTTAAAATGGGACTGATACAGGATATAGCTGAGGCAGCCTCCCGTCAGCATACGCCGAAAATTGCTTTTGTGGCGCCCCCGCTTACTTATATGGCCTCCAGTGGAAAGCAGGTCAAGCAGGAAGATATTGACCTGCTGGTCCGTGCGATGTCGATGGGTAAACTACACCATGCTATGATGGGTACTGCTGCAGTTGCTATAGCAACAGCGGCGGCAGTCCCAGGCACTGTGGTAAATCTCGCTGCTGGTGGGGGAGAGCGTGAAGTCGTCCGTTTCGGACATCCTTCCGGGACCTTACGTGTGGGCGCACAAGCTGAACAGCAGCAGGGAACATGGACTGTCAGGAAAGCCATTATGAGCCGGAGTGCCCGTGTGCTGATGGAAGGCTGGGTTCGTGTACCGGGCGACTGTTTTTAACCAAAGACATTAAATTAAAAAATACCAGTCTTCAAAGTCAGGCTGGTATTTTTTATATTTCCTCTTTTGATTATAAAGAGCCAATGTGATTTTCTCCCTAAAATAGGGGGTGCTATAATACTTTCGAACTGAGCCATAGAGAAAACAGGCGGAAAGCAGTATGATGCTCTTACTTTTGATAAGGATAACCTCATGACTGACCAACTTCCTGCGTGTCCACAGTGTCACTCTGAATTTACCTATCAAGACCAGGAACTTTATATCTGTCCTGAATGTGCGCACGAGTGGCCAGCATCCAACATGATAGAGACCGAAACTTTTACAGTTAAGGATGCGGTAGGTAATCTGCTTCAGGATGGGGATACGGTCAGTGTGATCAAAGACCTGAAAATTAAAGGTTCCTCACAGGTCGTAAAAATAGGTACAAAAGTTAAAAATATTCGCCTGATTGAGCATAGTGATCATAATATTGATTGTAAGATTGATGGAATTGGAGCCATGAAACTTAAATCCGAATTTGTTAAAAAAGTCTAACCGAACAGAAGATATTGAGGCTATTTGTGTCAGCAATACCCGCAGTTAAAGCAGAGATATTAAAACAGGCGCAAGAACGTATCCAGCAGGACCTGCTCAGTGCGCTGGAGGCATTTTCCTTACCAGAGCCTTTAAAAAGTGCGGTATATCATGCAGTCATGCTCGGAGGTAAACGGGTCCGTCCTGCACTCTGTTATGCAACAGCGGCCCTGCAGCCCAACTCCAATTTTGCAGCTGTGCGCCGTGCTGCGGTCGCGATCGAAATGATCCATTGCTATTCGCTGGCACATGATGATTTGCCATGTATGGATAATGATCTGCTGCGCCGCGGTCAGCCTACCTGTCATGTTGCTTTTGGTGAAGACACTGCATTACTGGCTGGTGATATATTACAGTCAATGGCATTTGAAGTTCTGGGTAGCCGCCTGTTTGATCAAGGCGTGGCGGTAGACCAGGCAGTTGTATTAAGACAGATGCAGATATTGGCTACTGCAAGCTCAAAAATGGTTTGTGGCCAGGTGATGGATTTACAGGCTGAAGGCAAGCAGGTAGACCAAAGCCAGCTGGAAAATATTCACTGCAATAAGACAGGCGCATTGATTCAGGCAGCGATCATGATGGCTGCGGTGACTATATTTAAGGGTACGGATCAGGCTATTCCCCAACTTCGCCAGTATGGACAGGCAATTGGTCTGGCATTTCAGGTACAGGATGATATTCTGGATATTGTGTCTGAAACAGAAGTACTGGGTAAAACGGCCGGTAAAGATGAGCAGGTCGAAAAGTCAACTTATCCTGCTTTGATGGGGCTTGAACAGGCACAGCTTTATGCCAAGCAACTCCATGATCAGGCTTTTAGTGCGCTTGAATATTTTGGAGAGGCTGCTGAAGAGCTCAATACAATATCCCAATTTTTGCTTTCACGTAAAAGCTAGATCTGGCCAATAAAACCCTGTAATGAAAAAGGAGCATGTTAAGCTCCTTTTTATATAAAAAATGCGCTCATAAAACTATTTTTTCTAACTATCAGTCTGTTTAAAGCAGTTTCTATTGAGTAATTTATGGGTGTTTTGCTCAAAGTCTTTCTGCCGAGACTCAAGTTTTACTTCCATTATTTGTTATTAAACTCTATTTAATATTAATAAAATAAGAACAGGCGGCTATTAAGCAAGCCGCCTGTTTTAATAAAATCAGTCAAGATTAGTTATGACGACCCATAATTCCGCGGATGGTATTGAGTACATCAGCCGGTAGAACCACCGTTTTAGCATTATTGGATTTTGCCATATCCTGCATGGCTTTTACATATTGTTCACCGAGCAAATAAGCTACCGGTATTTCCTTATCACCTACTGCTGAGGTGACCATATCAATAGCTTTTTGTGAAGCTTCGGCCAATACGACCTGTGCCTCTGCATCACGGCGAGATGCCTCCAGACGACCATCAGCTTCTAAAATGGCAGCCTGTTTTTCACCATCAGCACGCGTTACGGTTGCACGGCGCTGACGTTCAGCTGCTGCCTGCGCTTCCATTGCAGCCTGCATGGTTGCAGAAGGCTGAATATCTTGGATTTCTACAGTTTTTAAAGTGATACCCCAATCTGAAATATCATCGGAAATGGCTGCTTTAAGTTTGGCCTTGATATGATCACGTGAAGAAAGTGCATCATCCAGATCCATTTCACCAACAATTGAACGTAAAGAAGTCTGTACCAGATTCTGAATCGCCCAACTATAGTTTTCAATACCATAGACGGCTTTTTCTGGTGTAGTCAGATTGATATAAGCTACTGCATTCATCAGCAGTACAGCATTATCTCGGGTGATCACTTCTTGTGAAGGAATATCCAGAACAATATCTTTGGTGGTCACTTTATAGGCGACTTCATCGACGTAGGGAATCACAAAACTCAGGCCCGGATTCAAAGTAGTATGGTATTTACCCAGACGTTGAACAATCCACTTATAACCTTGAGGAACAATACGCACCCCTTTAAAAATAGTTACGCCTACAAAGAGTAAAAAGACTAAAACAATAATGGTGCTGACTGACATGATGGCTTCTCTTTATATTT
Organism: Acinetobacter sp. 1294596; assembly: GCF_000582925.1. Classification (NCBI taxonomy): domain Bacteria; kingdom Pseudomonadati; phylum Pseudomonadota; class Gammaproteobacteria; order Moraxellales; family Moraxellaceae; genus Acinetobacter; species Acinetobacter sp. 1294596. Next base: position 40,197 of record NZ_JFCC01000008.1, read on the forward strand.
TCATGATAGTAACGTGCAGTTAACCATGTCGCTGCACGACCAGGTTATTTCCTGATATATCCGTCACTTGTACCCGATCACCGACTTGAACAATATCTTGCGTACGGCAGTTCCATTCATCCGACCCTAGTAACGGCATGGGAAAACGGACTTTAATCTGGCCATGTTCCATACCGGTCTGAATAACCATGCCTATCTGGCCGATAGTGGCCTCCCTTGAGAGCCCGGCCTTGGTTTTATCGATAGACAGAGGCTTGATAAACTTGAACCAGAGCAGGGTACATAGAATCGACAGGACAATCCACATCACGATCTGAGTGGTCAGGCTCATCATTGGAAAAAGCCAAAACAAAATACAGACCATGATTGCAGCAATACCAAACCATAATGCGGCAAAGGCAGGAAGAATTAACTCGGACAGAATCAGTAAAATGCCGAGTACAAACCAGTGCCAAGGTTCAATTACAAATTCCATAATTTTGTCCGGTGATTAAAGTTACAGCAAAAAGATGAGTCTTCACTGTAACAGATCAATAACTCAATGAAAATTTAAAAATTTTCAGCTGTTCAGAATTTTGGGCGTGGGGCTGGCTTAAAGGCCGCAGGTGACTTCTTAAATTGCTGAATCGCACCTTGAATAGCCCGTATCTTAAGCTGCGCCGCTTTCTCACCTTCTAAAATAGATTCATTGCTGGCTTTTAAGTCAAGTACGCCTAAGTGCCCGACTTTAGGTTGGATGACCACATTAGCCTGTGCAAGTTCTTCATTAATGCTTTGCTGGCCCATGATATTAATGGTCTGGTCCAGTAAACCCCACATATTTACCGGGCGGCTGGCATCTGGTCTGGCTGAAATATCAACCGCAATAACAATATCCGCTCCCATATCTCTGGCAGTTTTTACCGGAATCGGGCTCACCAGTCCACCATCAATATATTTGGTTTTACCAATAGTTGCCGGCACGAATACATTCGGGATACTGCATGAGGCCCGTACAGCCTGTCCCGCATTCCCTTTAATGAAGTCTGCTTTTTGACCATTATCAAGACGTGTTGCGACTGCAGCAAAGCGGATTGGAAACTTTTCAATTGGTTTATTGCTGACCTGAGTATTCACATAGTTCTGCAATTTTTGGCCTAAAATAATACCCTGGCTATTAAGGGTTAAATCACGGATATCAGCCTCTTTAAGCTGTAGTGCCAGCTGCTGTAACTGATACGGGGTTTTACCACTGGCATAAATACTACCGACAAAGCTACCGGCACTGGTGCCTGTAACAATTCTAGGTTTAATACCGTGAGATTCGAGTACTTTAATTACACCGATATGAGCAAAACCTTTAGCACCACCACCACCAAGTGCTAAGGCAATGACAGGCTCACGAGCCTTTAATTGTGTTGTAACCGGTGGAGTCTGGGCGGTCTTGTCACATCCAGCAAGAGCTAGTGCCAGTATTCCTGCAAAAGTAAGCTGTGCAAATTTCATCTTTAGTTTAGTAGTGACTTGGATCAGAAAAGATATGTCCATCACAGCAGATTTGCTTAATTTTTGCCAGCATTTTCCAGCAGTTTTTGTAAGGGTAGGGCCAGCCACTCTGGTTTTTTGGGAAAGAATTTCCCCTGATATTGTTTCAGGATATACTCCAGATCTGCTTCATAGTTGCCTGTAGGCTGCATGATGCCTAGGCAATAAACTTTTTTATGCTTGTAGTCGAAAGAAAACATGACTATTGGAATATTTGCCTGATAAGCGATCCAGTAAAAACCGCTTTTGATTTTCTCGGCACGTTTTCGGGTGCCTTCTGGGGCGAGGGCAATCCAGATTTTGTCAGTAGAGTGGATTTTTTCTACTGCCTGTTCAGTCAGACCATTGGTGCTGTTACGCTTGACTGGAATAATACCTATCCATTTGAGTAAAGACTTAAAAGGGAATCTGAACAGGCTATCTTTTCCAAACACGTTTACTTTTAATCCCAGTGCCCCGATCACCAAAAATCCGTACCAGCCGTCAATGTTGGAAGTGTGGGGTGATACCACTGCAACAGCTTTAGGCAGATTGGGAAATTCACCTTCAAAAGTCCAGCCCTGTGCCAGAAACAGTTTCTGGCATAAAAGCCGAGTAGCTGCTGTACCGCGTGAGGGAACCAGATTGGGTAGACGGGGAAAATGTTGTAACATGCTTTGGTTTTTTAAGTAGTGGCGTATTTTAAATCTTAATCCGATGTCACAGCTGATACATTGGCAAAATATCTGAAGCTTGGTTTATGGGAATGAGCATCATGGACAGTGTGAGCAGCATAAAAATAATCCTGAATAACCGAGTAAAGTAAATGTCCCGGCATCTTTATCTGCTGCTGTTTTCGTTGTACTGGGCGCAAGGCCTACCTGTTGGTTTTATGACACATGCCTTACCTGTCATTCTTCGTATGCAAGGAGTATCATTGGCACATATTGGCGGCTTTGGCCTATTAATGCTGCCGTGGTCAATCAAAATTCTGTGGGCACCCTGGATTGACCGTTATGGTACTCAACGGTTTGGACATTATTGTAGCTGGATTATCCCTACACAGTTATGCAGTGTTTTAATATTAATTGCCCTGTCATTCTTGCCGATTCAGGCACTCGACCAGCCCGTTTTTTTACTCACTTTTTTTGCTGCCTTAATGCTGCTAAATCTGGCAGGTGCCACCCAAGATATAGCTACAGATGGACTGGCTGTTCATTTGCTTACCCTCAAACAACAGCATTGGGGTAACACTTTTCAGGTCATTGGCTCACGTTTGGGCTTTATAGTAGGGGGCGGAGCTTTGCTCTGGGCATTGGAATGGTTAAGCTGGCAACCTACATTTTTAGTACTGGCAGCTTTGGTTCTTTTAAATACGCTGCCCATTGTTTTATTTAAAGAGCCCGCAAAAGAAGTATCGGTCTTTTACGAAAAAATATCCTGCAAGCAAAGCATCAGACAGTATTTTAACTATTTCCTGAATAACCGGATTTTAAAATCCTGGTTAGGCGTGTTAGTCACTTTTAAAGTAGCAGATGGACTATCCGGACCGCTGTTAAAACCACTGATGGTCGATCTGGGACTCAGCCTTTCACAGATTGGTATTTACATCACAATATTAGGTGCTGTTGCAGCACTTTTCGGAGCAGTATTAGCTGGTATGCTATTAAGATGGATGCGTCGTACGCAGGCTTTATTTCTGTTTTCTTTTTTCAAGGTTCTAAGTTTAATTGCATACGCCTGGCTGGCTTATTGTTATGAACAGCGGTATAGGGTAGGTCACTGGTTAATCTATTGCATTAATGCAGCTGAAGACATGATTTCTGCCATGTTACTGGTTGTCATGCTCACACTGGTAATGCAATATTCAAGAAAACAACATGCCGGTACCGATTTCACTTTTCAGGTTGCCCTTATGGCAACAATCAGTGGGCTACTGTACACGTTAAGTGGTATCGCCGGAGACTGGCTAGGTTATGCCTATTATCTGAATATTATTATAGGCATTTCAATATTGTGTATGTATCCAATTTGGCTCTGGACAAAAGTCAGCCAGCATCCTTCGGATGTATAAGGACTATTTGTTTTGCTGTATTCAGGTGATAGAAAAAAGTATATGGTTTTGTTTTCATAAGAACTTTAAACAATAAAAGTTATATAAATCAAATTTAGGGTGGTGTGTGAAAATTAAATATTTTTATTTTGCCTTAAAAATAATTTCTATTATTTAATAAATTTAGAAAAAATTCACTGCAATCAAGGCAACAAGGGCAGGTAGTGCCTGAATATATATAATTTTCTTACTTGCGGTCAGCCCACCGTATATTCCTGCAACCAGGACGCAGCCTAAGAAGAAATTGGCGAGTGCCAGTGCATAGCTCTCAGGTGCATACAATGACCAGAGCAGGCCAGCTGCCAAGAAACCATTGTATAAGCCTTGATTTTGCGCCATGACTTTAGTCAACCGTGCTTTTTCAAGAGTATTACCAAATGCTTTTAAACCAGAGGGCTTATCCCATAAAAACATTTCTAAAACTAAAATATAGAGATGTAGCAGTGCAATCAAAACGACCAGAATTTGTCCGATCATACACTTTATCCTTATTATTGATGAATAACGCCAGATCAGCCTCGTAGCTGATCTGGGATAAAAAATTACGGTTTAAGAAGTACTTTGCCCTGACGTGCACCTTGAGTGGCTTTCAGTGCAGCTTCTCTAATTTGTGCAAAGCTGAATATACCTTCAACAGGAAGTAGTAATTTTTTTTGCGCTGCAAGCGTCAATAATTCTGTAATTAGCGCCTTTTTGCGTTCAGCAGATAACTGCTTGTTTACGACGCTTGCCCAAAAGCCTTTGACAGTGGCCTGTTTAAAAATCAGATCTCCTGAGGAAATCTGCATGGTTTCACCTGTCATACTGCCAAATGAAACTAATAGGCTATTGTCGCTCAGTAAAGCTAGCATTTCCCCACTGGCTTGACCACCAATTGAGTCTACACCGGCCATAAGAGGCTGATCAGCATGAATGGCTTTCACCTGATTTTTCCAATCTGCCTGGTCTGTTGCAACTACATTCTCGATACCCAAGGCTTGCATTTCAGTGACTGCTTCGTGCCGACGAACCAGATGAATTACCTTCTGACCACGCGCTTTTGCGATCATAGCCACAGTTTTACCCACCGCACCATTTGCAGTATTTTGAATTAGCCATGAATCTGCAGGCAGGTTGATAAAGTCTAAGAGCATTAATGCGCTGATTGGCATCCCAATTAACTGAGCCGCAGTTTCGTCATCAATTGCATCAATTAAAGGGACGAGACCCTGCACTGGCGCAATAAAATATTCCGCCCAACTACCATGAACTCCAGCAACTGCCACACGCTGACCCACTGTTACACCTTGCACACCTTCACCCAGTGCGTCGATTATCCCTACAGCTTCACTACCACCAATTGCGGGAAGTGTGGGCTTATAGCCATAACTGCCACGCACAGTCCATATATCATGGTTATGCATTGGAGATAAAATTGTTTTAATACGTACTTCGCCAGCTTTCGGCTCGGGTTGTGGCATATCGGCAGTTTCCAAAACCTCAACGGGTTCGCCAAACTGATGATGAATAATACTTTGCATTTGCTATTCCTTTAAAGGTTTTAATAATTGTTGGGTGGTTTCCAAGGCGAGATAGAGTGGTTGCTTATCTTGTGCAAGTTTTGCCAATAAAGCTGCACCCAACCATAGTTGATACATTGTTTGCGCCAGTTTTTCAGGTTCAATATGTAAGGGAATTGAACCGTCTTGTTGTCCTTCTTTAAGTAGACTCATAATACGTTGTGTTAACTTATGCACGCCAAAGTTCAAAATTTGACGCATATCTTCAGATAAATCTGAAACTTCTGCTGCTAACTTGACGATCAGACAGTTTTCTGCCCAGCCTCTGCCATGAATGCTTTCTTCAATATGAGCAGGAGGGTTAATCCATGCTTTCCAAAGTGCCAGAAGACGTAGGTAAGCGCTTCCGCCTTCTTGCTGCATCAACTGGTCAATCTTGACCTTGTAATCAGCCAGATACTGTTGTAGAAGTGCGCAGCCGAAAGCCTCTTTTGAAGCAAAGTAATAATAGAATGAGCCTTTAGGCACATCGCAATTCTTGAGAATTTCCTGTAAGCCCACTCCAACAAAACCTTTATGCAGTACCAATTCAAAACTACTGCTTAAAATATGTTGGCGCGTTGCTTCACTTTTATCTGATCGTTTCATACTTTTACTATAAATTACTAATAGACCAGTCGTCTACTAAATAATAGATTATTCTAGTGTTCTATATTGAAGCATCTTAATAAATAACTATATGCAGCCAGTGTCTACCTGTGATACCACTCATTCAGTTGTTTTCTATATTCAGATCCTATCAGCAGTTGATTTAACTTAATGGACCTCATGCGGAGTGAAAAGGTATCAGGTACAACTATACCTTCCTTGAGCAGACAACTAAGCTTGTAATAAAAAAATAAATAATAAAATCAGATTTTTAAATAAAAAATAATTGATTTTATTCAATCACAGGGCTCGCTAAGATCCGTTACAAATCAATCACGAGTAAATCATGAAAATGAAAATTTTAACGGGGCTAATCTTGAGTCTGATTACGAGCACATCTTTCGCTGCACCAGTCATTTACGGGGAAATCGATGTAAGTCTGGATTATCTTCCAGAAAATAATCGTTCGGGTGTTTCTGATAAAGACGTTTGGGAAATTAATAGTAATAGTAGCTTTATTGGAATCAAGGGCGAGGAAAAACTGAACGAGCGTTTAAGTGCAATCTATGCTGCTGAATGGACCTTTTATGCAGATGGTGATAACACCGATTTTGACCAGCGTAACCGCTTTATAGGTTTAAAAGATATCAGACTTGGCATGCTCAAGCTGGGCAAACATGATACACCCCTTAAGCAGCTGTCCGGTGTGGTAGACAGCTTTAATAATTATGTGGCTAATAAGGCAGATGTTGCCGGTATTTTTACTGGTGAAAACAGGGTAGACAATGTGCTGGTTTATGAATCACCCGCTATTCCTGTAGCGGAAGGAAATCTTAAAATAAATACGCTACTGGCAACTGGAGAAGCTTCAGGTATTAAAAAATCCAGTGGCGGTGTTAAAACAGCTGGGCGTGGTTTAGGTGATGCGTTCTCTACAGCGATCATCTATGACCATCAACTGTTTAATGCAGGCATTGCCTATGATAAAGCTATCCCAAGTAATTTTCTTGGACGAGGTATTTTAAATGCTTCCGAGCCGGAACCCTTAAGCAGCGGTATATTCGCAGCAGCAAATACCGTTCGGGCAGTGGGACGGATTCATCTGAACCAGCCTCTGTATCTGAAAGTACTCTATCAGAGTTCAAAAGTGGCGGATGCAGCCGGAAATGCAACCGGTGCAGCGACAATTGATGATGCACAAGGCTGGCTGATCGGAGCAGAGTATCAATTGCCTCAGGCCCAAGACTGGATTCTAAAGGCACAATATAGCCAGAATGCTACCTCATTTAAGAATGCCACACCAGATTACGAAGCACAGCAGTATATGGTAGGTGCGGACTATGCCCTAAATAAACAGGTCAAAACCTATGGTTATGCGGGTTATTTAACGCTCGAGCAGGGTGAAAGTAAAAATAAACAACCTCTAGGGGGTATAGGGCTTGAATATAAATTCTAAAATTCTATGTATGAACAGGGCCAATGAATAATATGGTTCGCACTGTTGAGCCCGGTTTTTTAACAATGTCGAATGAAGCGTATGAGCAGCAGTTTGCTAAATCAAGTGAAAAAGCTGGTTAATTGCGTTGAGGTAAATCAGGCTGAAACTGAGCCTGACACACCCCTTTAATTTTTTGTCTGTTCACTATGACATAAATTGACTGTCCTACTTTTTTATCTTTACAGAGCTGTTGGTATTTTGAATATGTTCCCAAACGGCTGGTAGGATCAGCGCTTGTATTGTAGAACTGATGCTGCTCCAGACGTGACCAGTCACGAGGGTTATTCGGTTTGAAGCTGAGCCGGCACGTGCCAGACAGACGATAACTGTTACTGGTAATTTTCTCTCCCATTATTTTTCCCTGACAAAGTTTATCCAAAGCAGTACGATTAGGACCATTCATCACGTGCATATTATCATTTAGGGTCTGCTTTGCACTGTTCATGGGGGAAAGGGAAACCGTTTCAGCTGTAGATGCAGTAAAACTTTCAGCAGTTTGATGCGGAGTTGATGCAGCCATCATGTTATAAACTAAGGGCATATTTAAAGTTGAGTCTGAAACTGTCGTCTTGGAAACAAGTTCGGCAAAACTTGAACTCATCCATATTGCGGCTAAGCTAATACTGAAGGCAAATGCTCTTTTTTTCATCATGTAACTCATTTTTGGCAAAAGATAAATGATTTAAATTATTGTGATGACTAATAGCCCTGTCATGATCAAGCTGGTTGTTATAGTTGCAATTGCTGTATGTTTTTAACACAAATTAGTATAACGCCGATTCTCAATTAGGCTACTCTAATTTTCTAAATTTTAAGTTATGAATATTATGTATGATTCAAGCCATCCTTTTTGATCTGGATAATACCCTGACACACCGTGACCAGAGTGTAGAGGCTTATAGTTACTATTTGGCCCAATATTATCAATGGCACCTGGGAGAGGTGGATGTAATGCAGATTAAAGCTATCATCAACCGGATTGATAATGGCGGCTATCCCAAAAAGGAATTGCTAACTCATCCGAGTATTGCTGCTTCCGTTGCACAGGCATTACAACATGAACTTGAATGGCATCATACTGTAGATTTTGATGAGTTGACGGCATTCTGGTTTGAACAGTTTGGCCTGCATGCAGTACCGATGGAAGGCTCTGAACAAGTATTGCAAGAGCTAAAACAGCAGGGTTTTAAACTGGCAATAGTGTCAAATGGCGGTCATGACACACGACTCAAAATTATAGAGGGTTTAAATATCGCTCACTATTTTGACCTGATTGTCAGTTCGGAGCTAGCAGGTTCTAAAAAGCCGGAGCCAGAAATTTTTCAATATGTATGTCAGCGGCTGAATGTTATGCCTGAAGAATGTCTGTTTATTGGTGACCATCCCATAAATGATATTCAGGGCGCGCAAAATGCAGGAATGCATCCGGTCTGGATGGAAGGCTTTCATGAAGTAGATCCATATGACGCTCAGTTAATAAGCCCCAGAATTAAAAAACTTGAGAAAATCTGGCAATTTATTGGTTAATAAAGCTAAAAAGCGGCCTGGATGGCCGCCAGATATGAGCAGAATTTTAAAACATACTATCATCCGAATTAGCAGAAATTTTATGGATAGAGAGGTCTGCACCAACAAACTCATCTTCCTGACTTAATCGGATACCCACAGTCAGTTTAAGTACGCCATAGACTAAAAAACCACCGCCCAGTGCAATAACAATTACCAGCAAAGTACCGAATAACTGTGAAATGAATGAAACACCGCCCAGACCACCCAATATCTGCTGTCCAAATATTCCCACTGCTATTCCACCAAAAGCGCCACATACGCCGTGTAATGGCCACACACCGAGTACATCATCTACCTTTAGACGGTTTTGGGTATAAGTAAACAGCTTGACAAAAATAATACCTGCCAGTGCTCCAATAATTAAGGCACCTACTGGATGAACAATATCTGACCCGGCACAGATAGCCACTAATCCGGCAAGTGGTCCGTTATGCAAAAAACCAGGGTCATTTTTACCTATAAAGTTGGCAGCCAGCGTTCCACCTGTCATGGCCATCAGGGAGTTAATGGCCACCAGACCGGAGATAGCATCCAGACGCTGGGCACTCATAACATTAAAACCAAACCAGCCCACAATCAGAATCCAGGAACCCAACGCCAGAAAAGGAATTGAAGAAGGGGGATGTGCACTGATCCGTCCATCTTTTTTATAGCGGCCACGACGCGCACCTAAAAGGATTACAGCTGCCAAGGCAATCCAGCCGCCCATCGCATGGACTACCACTGAACCGGCAAAGTCATGAAAGCTTGCACCAAAACTGGACTTGAGCCAGTCCTGGAGGCCCAGATTCCCGTTCCAGATCATACCTTCAAAGAACGGGTAAATTAAGGCAACCAGAACTAGAGTCGCAATTGCCTGAGAGCGCATTTTGGCACGTTCAGCAATACCGCCAGAGATGATGGCAGGTATGGCTGCCGCGAAAGTCAGCAGAAAAAAACAGCGCATCAGGTTATAGCCATGATCTTCAGCCAGCGTTGCACCTAGGTGAAAAAAATGATGACCATAGGCAATATAATAACCAACAAAAAAATAAGCCAAGGCAGAAATCGAGAAGTCTGTCAGAATTTTACTTAAGGCATTCACCTGATTCTTATGACGTACAGTTCCCAATTCTAAAAAAGCAAATCCGGCATGCATGGCAAGTACCAGAATTGCACCAAGAAGGAGAAAAAATAAATCCATATTCTGCATAATGAGGTTCCAATTCGGTGCAACTGATCTAAAACTCAGTCAGTATAACCATGCCAAATTTAAGTAAAAGAGAGAAGAAGACAGAAAATATTGATTAAGTTTTGCTAAGAAATAACAAGACTCGATATAAAGCAATTACTTAGGTTTAAATTATAGGTTTGCGTCAAGATGGGGCATAAAAATATAGTCTATTTATGATTTAATTTATTAATAAATATAAATTATTTTTAATAGGTATAAGGCTGGTTATGAATTTGTGCTATGAAAAAGTGCATTTTTAAGCTAAAGATAAACAGTAGAGAATCAGGTTGAAAATTTAACAAAACTAACTGTAAACCTGGTTTTAATCTTAAACACTACAAAAAAGCAGATCATATGATCTGCTTGTTCTCATCAATTTTTTTAATGCAGAATCTTGTTCAGGAACTGCTGAGCACGTTCACCCCGAGGCGTTGTGAAAAACTCCTGCTTGCTACAGTCTTCCACGATTTTACCCTGATCCATGAAAATAATCCGGTCTGCGACCTGACGGGCAAAACCCATTTCATGAGTTACACACATCATGGTCATGCCTTCTTTAGCCAGTTCAACCATTACGTCCAGTACTTCATTAATCATTTCCGGATCAAGAGCAGAGGTGGGTTCATCAAATAGCATGGCAATAGGATCCATGCTTAAAGCACGGGCAATTGCCACACGTTGCTGCTGGCCACCGGAAAGCTCGGCCGGGTACTTGTTTGCCTGAGTACTTAAACCGACGCGGTCCAGATATGCCAGGCCTTTTTTCTTGGCCTCAGCTTCACTGCGACCCAATACCTTAATCTGGGCAATAGTCAGATTCTCAGTAATGCTGAGGTGAGGAAACAGTTCAAAATGCTGAAATACCATACCAACCCGGCTACGCAATTTGTTCAGATCGGTTTTGGGGTCATTAATCGCAATACCATCAACCAGAATCTGTCCCTGCTGGATGGTTTCCAGGCCATTGACTGTTTTGATTAAAGTAGATTTCCCGGAACCTGATGGGCCACAGACTACTACCACTTCACCTTGACGAATCTGGGTGGTACAGTCTGTGAGTACCTGAAACTTGCCATACCACTTGCTGACATTGTGCATATCAATCATGATCTTTTGATCATTCATACATGTAACCTTTTCTGTAATCTTCTTACGGTATATGTTGCCAGTGCACTAATGGTGAAATAGACCAGACCGGCAAACAGGATGTATTGAGTGAGCAGTGACATCAGGTCACCGCGGACATAATTGCTGCGGAAGAAATCCAGCAGGCCAATGGCATAAACCATGGTTGAATCCTGAAACAGGATAATAGTCTGCTGTAGCAGTAATGGAGTCATTTTGCGAAAGGCCTGAGGCAAAACAACCAGCCGCATGTTCTGGCTATATGTCATTCCCAGAGCATAAGCCGCAGCACTTTGGCCGCGTGGAATTGACTGTATGCCTGCACGTACAATTTCCGAGAAATAGGCTGCTTCAAACAGCATGAAGGCCACAATACTGGAAACCAGAGCAGTATCTATAGTCAGGAAACGTCCGGTTATTGTGGTGTAAATGAATGGAACTGCAAAGTAGAACCACATCAGCACCAGCAGCAGGGGAATGGAACGGAACAGATTTACATACGCCTGTGCCACCAGATTAAGTATTCTAAAAGAAGACAGGCGCATCAGGGCCAGCAGGGTACCAATCAGAATTCCGCCAAGGGTGGCAATACAGACAACTTTCAGGGTGATGGTCATGCCGTACCAGAGTGCCGGACCAGAAGCCTGTAAATCCTGTAGAAACGAAGTGAGCCATTCCATATTATTTGCCTCCTGCAATCAGGCCCGGTACACGTAAACGGTGTTCCAACAGGGTCATCAGTAAAATGAAGCAGACATTGATCACAATAAAGATCAGGGTCACAAAGGTATAAATTTCAATAGTATTTTGGGTATATTCACTAATGGTTTTCATCTGTGAAATGATTTCCGCTACCCCGACCAGTGAAGCGACTGAAGTGTTTTTAACACAGTTGGTCAGCTCGGAACTGAGCGGCGGCAAAATCGTCCGGAATGACTGCGGCAAAATGACATAGCGGTATAACTGTGCTGTACTAAAGCCCATGGCGTAACCTGCATTGATCTGGCCACGTGGCAATGCCTCAATACCGGTACGTACCTGTTCACAGACACGTGCGGCAGTAAACAGGCCCAATCCGACACTGGCCGAGATGAGTGCACTGGCATTTGAGCTTAAGTCGTTCATCCACCAGTCCTTGACCGGACCAGGTAAAAAGTTCGGAACTACATAGAACCAGATAAACAGTTGGATCAATAAGGGAACATTACGAAAAAGTGTTACATAAGCAGTGCCGATAGTACGTGCAGTCTTACTGGGTAGGGTGCGCATAATTCCCAGGATGCTCCCCAGCACCATGGCAATACTCCAGGCCACCAGCGCAATGACCAGTAACCAGCCCAGACCGATTAATACCCATTGCAGATAAGTGCTGTCACCTACACCAGTCGACTGAAACAGTACTGACCAATTCCAGCTATAATTCATGAAAACTCCTGACAGAAGCAGGCCAGAAGATACCTGGCCTGACGATGACTGTCTAAAATCAGGACTTACTGATCCCGGTCATGCGGATTGCTGATCAGGGCTTTTACTTGTTCCGACATTGGGAAGTTCAGGTTAATATTTTTTGGTGGAATTGGCTGCTGGAACCACTTTTTATACATATCGTTGATTTCACCAGAGGCATAAGTGGCCTTGATTGCGTTATCAACTACTTGTTTAAATTCTTTATCACCTTTACGCAGCATACAGCCATAAACTTCCTGAATCGGTGGTGTACCCACAATCACCCACTTGTCTGGTTCTTTGGCTTTAGACTTTTCACCAGCCAGCAGAATATCATCCATCATAAAGGCTGCCGCACGGCCATTTTGCAGCATCAAGAATGAATCAGCATGGTCTTTGGCAGAAATAACTTCACCAATCCCCAGTTCCTGTGCATGCTGACGGATATAACGTTCAGAAGTTGTGCCGGCGGTGGTTACGACCTTTTTGCCTTTTAAGTCAGAAAAATCCTTAATACCTGAGTCTTTCGCTGTAAGCAGACGAGAACCGACCTGGAAGAAACCAACTGAAAAGTCGACCTGTTGCTGACGTTCCTTATTGTTGGTGGTTGAGCCGCACTCCAGATCGACGGTACCATTTGAAACCAAAGGAATACGGTTCTGGCTGGTCACCAGGTTATAACGCACTTTCAGATCCGGTTTGTTCAGTTTCTGCTTAAGAGCTTCTACGACCTTCATTTGCAAGTCATGAGCATAACCCACCGGCTGGTTTGGATTATCTGCAATATAAGAAAATGGAATAGATGAATCACGGTGTCCCAGTACTACAGTGCCAGACTGACGGATTTTCTCCAATGTCCCCGAACCTGCTGAACCTGTATTTGCAGCATTCCCCGATGCAGCATTATTTTCACTAGCAGGAGCATTATTATTGTTACTACAGGCCACAAGGCCGAGCATCAATGTACTCAGGCACAGCACTGAGGCTGCACGTACTTTATTTGACATGGTAAAACTCCTTTTCTATTGTTGTGAGCTTGCGGTTCCTGCCCAAGATAAACACCTGAATGTTTACCTGTTTTAAACGATTAAATATTTTTATACATCTTTCAACTTATCTTTTAGCATGTTAATAATCGGTGTGGAAGATATCCACGACTGAAGTTGTAGGGACTTTTATCCAAGTGTTTGTAAATAAAAGAAATTATGATGAAAAAAGCATCATTTTAAAGGGGGGTGGATGATTAGTTTTACTTACAACTGACGGCTGTAGGAGGAGCTTGATCGTGTATAGTATTTCAACTTTATACTCCATTTCTCTCATGATGAGACTGGCTTGTTTTTATGAAGCAGGAAAAATAAAAAACTGTTTTTTCACTTAGAGCTAGAAATACAGATTGTGTATCCTTTGCAGAGCTTATATGTTGTTTAAAACATTATTTATTTTTGCTGCTTGGATCAAAAATTAATTTGATATTTTTTAATGCGGCCCCAGCATATAGTATTTCACATGACACATATAATTCTGGCCCTTGTTCCGTTGGTTGCATTGATTGCTACGGGCTACCTGTTTAAAAGATATCATTTTTTAAGTACCGAATTCTGGTCAGGCGCTGAAAAGCTGAATTACTATATCTTGTTTCCGGCGCTGCTGTTTCACACTTTAGCGACTGCAAAAATTGAATTTGACAGTCTGAAAATGCTGCTGGCGGCAATGTTTATTACAGTGCTGACTGCCACGATTGTCTTGTACCTGCTGCGCTATATAAAACACATTCAGCCTGCCCGCTTTGGCGTACATACACAAAGTATTGTCCGTTTTAATACTTACATCGGGCTGGCACTGGTGGCAGCACTGTTTAAACAGGAAGGTATGGCCATACTGGCGGTTCTGCTGGCAGTCTGTATACCACTGGTTAATATCATTTCTGTGCTGTCACTGACGTCTAGCGAGCAGATGAGCTTACGACCTGTCATTATTTCTCTGTTGAAGAATCCCTTGATCATGTCTTGTCTGGTAGGGGCGATCGTAAATGTATTAAAGATTCCTGTCTGGGAAGGAGTATTTAACCTGATCAAACTGTTTTCTGCTGCAAGCCTGCCACTGGGCCTGCTCTGTGTCGGTGCAGCCTTACAGTTTATGGAAATGAAAAAAGATATTCTTACCTTAATGCTGGATACTTTTGCCCGTTTGCTGGTAATGCCGGCGTTGGCTATAGGAATTTGCTGGTGGATGCAGCTTCCTGTGTTACAAACGCAGATTCTGGTGATTTTTTTCGCATTACCGACAGCCTCGGCAGCTTATATTCTGACTAAAGTGTTAAAGGGTGATAGTCAGCTTATGGCAGCTGTTATCAGTTTACAGACCTTATGCGCTGCCATAACGTTGCCGCTTGTAATTGCTTGGGTGATGTAAAGTAAAGGATCAGATGATGGACTTTAAATCAGGTATAATTTTTCTTTTGCTGCATTATTCATATGGCACTTGAATTAAAAAACACGCTTCAGCCCGATGTCGGGCTTTCACCGCAGCAGAGAAAGCTGAACCGGCTAATTGATAAAATTGAGCAGCAACAGCTTGAACTGAAGCAGTGGCAGCAGGCGCAGGAACAGATTCAGCAATATACCCGTCAGACTTTAATGCCGGTCTATCAAGAGTTGCATGCAGTGCTGTTTCAACAATTGGAACAGCTATGGAAACATTTGCATGAGGCAGAATTCTCCAAGGCAGAGGCAACGCAACTGGATGTTAAAATTCAGTATCTTGCAGCTTACTTAAAAAACTCTCAATCTTTATCAAGGCAGCAAACCGAGATTATTGACGACATTTATAATTACTATCAACAGCATATTGAACATACGCAAGCCAGAAAAAATAGAAAGCAAAGTGCAGAGGAAATAGAGCTATTTTTTGATGAAGAAAATAATTCGGAACAGATAGCATCTGAAGATTTTGAAGAATGGGATAGCGAAAAGTACAGCCAGACACGAGAGCAAGCCAAGCTTAAACGCCAGCAGGAAAAACTGGAGCAGGCTACAAAGCTGGCCGAGCAGTCTTTAAAAACAGTGTACTTAAAAATTGCTGCAACTATTCACCCAGACCGTGAACCGGATGAAAGCAAAAAAGTTGAAAAGACTGAGTTACTGCAGCGAGCGAATGAGGCTTATGCAGCGCAGGATTTGTTTTATTTACTGAAACTGCAAATCCAGATTGAGCAGAATCGGAGTACTTCACAAAAGGGTCTAAGTGCGGAACAAATGAAGTTTTACCAATTGGCCTTAGATCTGCAAAGTCAAAAGTTGGATGATCAGATAGAAGAAATTATTCAATCATTGAGCTGGAATAAAAAAGCATATATAGGCAAAGTGAAAATTACAGATTTATATAAGCAGGTAGATGCGGATACTTCAGCAATGAAAAAGCAGTTAAAAGGGGAAAAGGAACGGTTGAAGTATATGAAGAAGATGAGTGGGGTAGAGATGTTGATGGAGAATGGAGTGCTTTAATGCGTTTCTCCCTCTCTTGCGCACTCAGAATATATTTTGAGGATACTCATTACTTGCGCTTCGTTTTAAAGCATTACTTTAAAGCTTGCTCAGGATAGGGAACATCCATTGTGAAAGCTATGCAGGAATAAAATTAAATTACGTTCTCTTTCTGTAGAATATATTAAATTTTATAAAAAACAGTGGTATAGTGAATATTGTAAAAAAATGATGATTTATTGTTGAAAAAATGTATTAAGCCCATTTATAAAAAATGTACGCAGGAATAAGAGATATAAAAATGGCTAGAACGATTAATGGTGCGCTTAATGAATTAGTACAAGATAAAGTTAATTTATTGAAAAGTCGCACTGATGCTGGCAGAAGAAGTCGAGATCATTTGCTTGCACAAATAAAGTTATTAAATGCAAATAGTGCAGAAAAGTTAGATTTTGCTGAAACCTACAATTTGCCATTTGGCTCTTTTTCTAGAAGAACTAAAGTGAAGCCACTTGATGATATTGATCAAATGATTGGTTTGAATGGTGGAAAATTCGTATGGAATGAAGCTAGTAATTATGATGAAGCCATTATTTCGATTAGTAATCCATCGGACAAAGGCATTTGGTCACAACTTTTGAATGATGACGATACTTTGAGTCCTATTAAAGTTCTTAATAGATTTAAAAGGATGCTAAGTAATATGAGTGGCTATCAAAATCCTCAATTAAATAGACGTCAGCAGGCAGTCACATTTCAAATGACCAGTAATGAATGGAACTTCGATTTAGTTCCATGTTTTTATACTCAAAGTGGAGTCTATTTAATCCCAAGTGGTAATGGAAATTATTGGATGCAAACGGATCCAAGAAAGGATCAAACTCTAGCAACAGAAGTGAATCAAAAATACAATGGGCAAATTTTAGAAATTATTCGCTTAATCAAATATTGGAATAAGATAGATAGAAAGACTTCGATCCACTCATCTTATTTACTAGAAGTTATGCTTCTAAATTTTTATAAGAATAGATCTAATATTTGGCAACCATGTGGAACGTTGCAAGTTGAAGTACAACAATGTCTGAATTACATAAAAGATAATATCTATTATGATGTGACCGATCCCAAAGGTATTGAAGGTAATATCAATCGCTTGGATAGAGATCTTCAAAATAAAATTTATGTACGCACTAGTAATGACCTAGAGAATATTCAGAATGGTAATTACTATGAAGATATTGGGGAAAAAGAGAAAGCTTTCGAGTATTGGGAAAACGTATTGG
The DNA here is from genome assembly GCF_000582925.1 of Acinetobacter sp. 1294596. Classification (NCBI taxonomy): domain Bacteria; kingdom Pseudomonadati; phylum Pseudomonadota; class Gammaproteobacteria; order Moraxellales; family Moraxellaceae; genus Acinetobacter; species Acinetobacter sp. 1294596. Next base: position 57,579 of record NZ_JFCC01000008.1, read on the forward strand.
GTTCATTTTTTCCTGCTTATGGGTGAGTTAGATGTCTAATATCTTATATAAGCAGAATTTAGAAGAAAATCTAAGATTATTAGCTGCTCAGAGACAAAGTTATAATGAGGCTAAGTTATATCGATCAGGTTATCGAATTTTGGTCTTTGTGCCATTTTTAATAAGCTTCTTAGTTCTTAATTCTTATATTGATGCAACAGATCAATATTCTGTTTTACGTTTCTTGATAGATCTATTTGTTTTAGTAATGGGAGGTTTTTTGATGAAAAAATCTTCTCAATACCAAATTTTGGGTGCAAATATACAGCAAAAATTTGACACTAATATTTTTGACTTATCCTTTGAATGGAAAATTAAACAAGATAAAACTGAAATAGAGCACCTATATTGCAAGCATAAAAAAGATGAAAATATCGAAAAGCTTCGCAATTGGTATAACGATGAAATTCAAAATTTAACTTACCCGAAAGATATATTGGCGGCTCAAAAACAGAATCTATTTTGGACGGATTCAGTGCGTAAAGATTACATACTTTTTAATGTATTGATTTTTATAAGCTTACTAATTTTTATTGCATTAAGTATATTCATGTTTATCACTTACAGTGAATATCCAATGTGGAAGAAAATTTATGAAATCTTTGTAATATTATTATCGTTGTATTTTTTCTTAGGAGAAAATATTTTAAGTAATTATAAGACCATTGTATTGTTAGAAAATGCTAATAAGAAATTTAGTGCTTTACAAAAGCATATAGTGGATTCAGATGACCCTAAGTGTATTAATAACATGTTAAAAGATATCCAAGAAGAGATATTTGAGTATCGGCAGCACGGTGTATCAGTTCCAAATTATTATGATCGGATGAAAAAATTTAAGCTTGAATCTAGTTCTAGACGTATTATTAGAGACTTATTTAACTAAAAAAATCCCCTCAACTATGAGGGGATTTTAGCTTTATTTTTAATAATTTAGCAATAAATTAAAGCGCCGCAATCTGCTCCATATTCGCTTTAATCTTCGCTAACTGATCAGCAAATTCAGCAAGTTTCACTTTCTCGCCTTCAACCACAGCAGCAGGTGCTTTCGCTACAAAACCTTCGTTTGCAAGTTTAGTTGCAATTTGGTCATGTTGCTTTTGAACCTTGTCTAAGTCTTTTTGTAGACGACCCAATTCCGCTTTAGGATCAATTAAGCCCTTCATTGGAACGAATACAGATACATGACCGACTACAGATGAAGAAGACAATGGTGGTTGTTCGTCATCAGTTAAGAATGTAATGCTCTCAACTTTTGCCAATGCTTTAAACAACGGCTCAATACGGTCAATACGTGCTTTTTCAGCATCAGTAGTATTTTGCAGAAGAACAGGCAACAAACGCGCATTCCCTAAACCCATCTCACCACGGATGTTACGAACCGCACCAATCAAACCTTGAAGCCATTGCATATCTGCTTCAGCTTGGTCATTGATAAGTGCTTGGTCAGCAACAGGGTACTGTGCAAGCATAATCGTTTCGCCCGAAATGTTAAGTTTCGGTGCAAGCGTTTGCCAGATTTCTTCTGTCAAATACGGCATTAACGGATGTGCAAGACGTAAAGACGCTTCCATCACCGCAAGAAGAACACGACGAACTTCAGCTTTACGCTCATCAGATACGTTCGCATCGTTCAATACTGGTTTAGTTAACTCTACATACCAGTCGCAGTATTCGTTCCAAATGAACTCGTAAATCGCTTGCGCAGCCAAGTCTAAACGGTAGGTTGCAAATGCTGTTTGCACTGCTTGTTCCGCTTTTTGCAGACGGCTTACGATCCACTGTTCAGGCAATTCCCAAAGGTCTTGACGTGCTTCTGAACCAATGGTTTGACCTTCGACATTCATCATCACGAAACGCGTTGCGTTCCAGATCTTGTTGGCAAAGTTACGGTAGCCTTCAACACGCTTCATGTCGAACTTGATGTCACGTCCGGTGTTGGCAAGCGCACAGAATGTGAAACGAACTGCGTCAGTACCGTAAGCTTGAATACCTTCGGGGAATTCTTTACGCGTCGATTTTTCAATCTTCGCCGCTTGTTTCGGGTTCATCAAACCTGTAGTACGTTTTTGTACCAAAGTTTCAAGATCCACACCGTCAATCAAGTCTAATGGGTCAAGTACGTTACCCTTAGATTTAGACATCTTCTGACCTTCGCCATCACGTACCAGACCATGTACATACACAGTTTTGAACGGCACCTGAGGCGTACCATCTTCATTTTTCATGAAGTGCATGGTCAGCATGATCATGCGGGCAACCCAGAAGAAGATGATGTCGAAACCTGTCACCAGTACATCAGTCGGGTGGAAAGTATTTAAGAAATAGTTGGCTTTATCTTTGGCTTCATCGCCAGTCCAGCCTAAAGTCGAGAATGTCCAAAGACCAGATGAGAACCAGGTATCCAGTACATCTTCGTCTTGGTCTAACTGAACATCGGCAGGGATATTGTTTTTTGCTCGAACTTCTGCTTCATCACGGCCCACATAGACATTGCCTTCAGCATCGTACCAGGCCGGAATACGGTGACCCCACCACAGTTGACGCGAGATACACCAGTCTTGAATGTTGTTCATCCACGCCATGTACATATTGCTGTACTGCTCAGGAACAAACTTGATCCGACCGTCTTGCACTGCTTCGATGGCCGGCTTCGCAAGAGGGGCAATTTTTACATACCATTGGTCAGTCAGCAATGGCTCAACAATAACGCCTGAACGGTCACCACGTGGTGCTTTGAGGTCATAAGGCTGAATCTGGTCTAACCAGCCTTCGGCTTCGGCGTGTGCAACCAGTTTCTTACGTGCTTCAAAACGCTCTAGACCAATATAATCTGCTGGGGCAGGGATGGTTTTAGAAATTTGTTCCCCAGCTTTGGCAATATATTCAAACTCAGCCAGTACTTCTGCATTTTTGTTGAAGATATTGATAATGGGCAGTTCGCAGCGCTTGCCTACTTCATAGTCATTGAAGTCATGTGCAGGGGTGATTTTTACGCAGCCGGTCCCAAAATCTTTTTCTACATATTCATCGGCAACCACAGGTACTAAACGGCCAGTAATCGGTAATACGATATTTTTACCAATCAGGTGCGCATAGCGTTCATCTTCAGGATGTACAGCAACTGCCGTATCACCCAGTAGGGTTTCTGGACGTGTGGTGGCGACCACTAGGTAATCATGGCCGTCTTGGGTACGCAGCGTTTTATCTTCAAAGAAATATTTAAAGTGCCAGAGAGAACCTTTTTCCTCAACCGATTCAACTTCAAGATCAGACAGGGCCGTTTGCAGTTTCGGGTCCCAGTTCACCAGACGTTTACCACGGTAGATCAGGCCTTCTTCATGCAGTTTTACGAAGACTTCTTTAACTGCATTGGATAAACCGTCATCCATGGTAAAGCGTTCACGTGACCAGTCCACCGAAGAACCCAGACGACGGATCTGACGGGTAATATTGCCACCAGACTGTTCTTTCCATTCCCAGACTTTCTCGATGAACTTGTCACGGCCCAGGTCATGACGGCTAATATTTTGTGCTGCCAGCTGGCGCTCAACCACCATTTGGGTTGCGATACCAGCATGGTCCGTACCTGGCTGCCAAAGCGTATTTTTACCTGACATACGGTTATAGCGAGTCAGGGCATCCATAATGGCATTATTAAAACCATGACCCATGTGCAAGCTACCAGTGACATTTGGCGGCGGAATCATAATACAGAATGACTCACCTTTTTCAGATGGCTTGAAATAGCCACGCTCTTCCCAGGTCTGGTACCATTTTTTCTCGATCTCGGTTGGATCGTAGGTTGTTGCAATATTCTGAGCTGAATCGGTCATAGTTTTAAGAGATCAAAAGCCAATAAAAAATTGTACTCATTGTAGCAAAAAAATATCTGTTTTTAATGCAGTAAAACCCGACAAATAATTTTGTATTTATGCTGAAACACGGTAGATTTAAGCTGCTTTAAGGCCGTATCGAGGCCTTTAAGCATTCAGATAGAAAATATAAGTAGTGAAAAATAAGGAAACAACCTTCATGAGCTATGCTGTATTTCTCAAATTGAGTGAATCCTCTTACAGCCGTTTTGAAGTTATTCGCATGCAGTTAAATGCCGGGGTAAAAGCAAGTCAGGCTGAAATGCTGGGTGGGGTACTCAGCGAAATTGCCTGTGAAATTATTGAGCAGGCCTTTAGTGAACTGATTTTAAAGCAGGCCAATAGCATAAACGCTGAGGATACAAAAGAAATTAAAGAAAACCGGCAGGTGGTCAGGCAAATACTGGAAACTTTACGTAAATACCTGCCTTGGGCGATTTCATTTTTTAGTAATGAGCGCCTGCTGCCACTGGTCAACTATTTTGCAGGACTGATCTGTGAACATGACCGGCAAATCTGGATCCGCTATGACGTACATATGCAGCTCATGCAGGATGTACTGGAGACCGTTGAACAGATTCGTGCAGGCCAGCTGAGTGCAGTGCCACGAGCTTTTGCCTTGCTTATTCATATTATTGATCTTGGCGTGACCTGCCTGATCCGTGAACCGAAGAAGCAGCTTAAATTTAATGTATTTATTGACAAGACCTTAAGTGGCGTAATTCATATGACTACCCATTTAGGCTATAAACGTCTGGAAAAAATTGGGACTCAGCTCCAAAAGGAACAGGCCAATGCATATATTGAACATTTCATGGACTTTATGCAAAAAGCCTAATAAAAAGTTGTTAACTGACCAGCAATAAAAGGCAGAGAAAAATGGCAAGTCCGCAATTAAACAATAAAATCGTCTGGATCACTGGCGCATCTTCAGGTCTGGGTAAGGCGCTGGCACAAGAATGTGCAGCTTTAGGAGCAAAGCTGGTCCTGAGCGCGCGCCGTTATGATGAGCTGGAAAAAGTTCGTCTGGCTTTGCCCAATGCACAAGATCATCTGGTTGTTCCTATGGATATAACAGATGAAAGACAGGTACGTCATGCTTATGATCAGGTATTGGCCGCTAAAGGCCGCATTGACTGGCTCATCAATAATGCAGGCCTCAGCCAGCGTGCCTTGATTCAGGATACCACTATGCAGACCGAACGTGCCATCATGGAAGTCGATTATTTCTCACAGGTATTTCTGACCAAAACAGTCTTGCCCACTTTTATCCAGCAGAAGTCTGGACAGATTGCCTTTGTCTCAAGTGTAGCAGGACTACTGGGTACTCAGTATCGCGCGTCCTATTCGGCGGCCAAGGGAGCAATCCATATGTGGGCCAATAGTCTGCGTGCTGAAGTTGCTCAGGAGGGTATAGGCGTTTCTGTAATTTTCCCCGGTTTTGTGAAAACCAATGTGTCATTTAATGCCTTAAATGGAGAAGGCAAGCCACAAGGTCATCAAGATGAAGCCATAGAAAATGGTCTGGAACCACAACAGTTTGCCAAAATTACGGTTGAGGCCTTATTGGCCGGGGAAGAATATATTGTCGTAGGAGGCCACAAGGAAAAGCTGGGCGTACTGGTATCTCGCCTATCACCCAAGCTGCTATATAAAATGATCCGTAAAATGAAAGTAAAGTGACCTGTGCTTCTTTTTTGGAGGGCTGGGAGAGAACTGCAAACCCTGTTCAGTCCCCCTGCTAAAAATGATTTATGTGGTTTTAATTGCTGTGCCGTAGGCAAATACTTCAACCATGCCACCCTGCATTCCGAGTTCAGTGGTACTCAGGCGTAAACCCATGATATGGGTTGCTCCTGTACGCTGAGCTTCTTGCTTTAAACGTATAATTGCCTCACGCCGAGCTCTTTCTACAATACTTTCATAAGCAGTGAGCCGGCCACCAAAAAAATTCTGAATATTGGCAATCACATATTTAAAATAGTCGTGTGAGATGACTACATTGCTCGAGACGAGCTGTCCGGTATTCAAGGTGGTATGAAAGCGCTGATTATCAACAGTAATATGTGCCAGCATATTTTCTTTTTCTTCGAGTTCACGCAGATGTTTGTATTCGACATGGCGCCCAAATGCCCAGCCAACCATGAACAGCACTATAAAAATTCCGATCTTAAAAATCAAAGCGTCCATAACCCGGCATCCTGTGTGATTTTATGAAGAGAACGGATCTGGAATTGAAGGTGCAACTGGAGTTACGGTGACTGCAGTCCCATATACGAACAGTTCAGAAGCACCTTGTGCTATATTTGAGGTAGAAAAACGAATCCCGACAATTGCATTGGCACCCAGATTTTGGGCTTTTTCAATCATGCGGTTCATGGCTTCCTGACGGGATTCTTCTAATAATTCGGTATAACCTTTAAGTTCTCCGCCTACAATATTTTTCAGCCCAGCCATAAAGTCACGTCCGACATGCTTAGAACGGACCGTGCTGCCATAGACCACATCAATTTGCCTGGTAATGTGGTGACCCGGAACAGATTCTAGATTGCTTAATAACATCTTATTTTCCTTTTGTTCATAGTTGAAGATAGAAAATTTGGACTTGAAAAGCAATAAAAAAGCCCACCGAAGTGGGCTCTCTTATAAATTATGCTTACTGTACAGCTTTCGCTTCACGGTTTGCTTTTTGTTCAGCAGTTGAAGCCGGGCGAGCAATCAAATCAGAACTGGTGGTTTTAACCCCACCACCTAGAGATTTATACAGTTCTACCTGATTATTCAGATTGGCCTGTTCAAGGAGCAACAAGCCTTGCTCGGCTGCATATGAAGCACGCTGTGCATCAAGTACAGTCAGATAGCTGTCAATACCGGCACGGAAGCGTGCATTTGCCAGACGATAGGAAGTATTGGTGGCTTCTACCAGACGACGCTGTGCAGCGACACGGTCACCAATATTTTTACGAACAGCCAGTGCATCATTAACTTCACGGAATGCAGCCTGAATTGAACGCTCATAATCTGACAGGGCAATCTGCTGATCTGTTTCAGTAATAGCAATATTGGCACGACGCGTACCCCAGTCGAAGATTGGAATATCCAGACTTGGGCCAAGCGACCAGACAAATGCACCTGATTTGAACAGGTCACTCAGGTCAGTTGAGGCATAGCCAGCCGAACCAGTCAGGCTGATCGTCGGGAACAGGCGTGCGCGTGCAGCCCCAATATTGGCTCCAGCGGCACTCAGCTGATATTCAGCAGTACGGATGTCCGGACGGTTAACCAGCAGATCACTTGGCAGACCGGTTGACAGGACATTCTGGTTCGTTACACGGCTAATACGCTTTGGTGGCAACAGGTTGTCAGGAACCTGTTCACCCACCAGTAAATTGAGCAGGTTACGGGCTTGTGCAATCTGGGTGCGATAATTCGCTACGTCATTACGAGCAGTCTCAACAGAAATCTGTGCCTGACGGACGGGTAATTCAGAATCAATCCCGACATCAAAACGTTTCCGGTTCAGATTGTAGGATTCAAGCTGGGCAGCCAGTGTACGTTCAGCCAGGTCCAGATTGGCACTGGCAAATGAATAGTTGAGCCAGGCTTGTGACACCTGACTGATCAGGCTGATTTGGGTAGAGTCACGAGCAGTCTGCGTAGCCAGGAAGGTGTCTAGTGCTGCATCTCGCAAGCTACGGACACGACCCCAAAAATCCAGCTCATAAGCTGTTACACCCAGCCCTACATTGTATGAAGTAGTCGGACCACGACCCTGACTGTTCAGGTTGTCCTGGCGTAGTACACTACCACTGGCACCAATGGTAGGGAGCTGGTTATTTTCAGAGATCTGGAACTGCTGCTGGGCTCGCTGAATGTTCAGGGTCGCCGTACGCAGGTCACGGTTATTGGTCAGGGCCAGATCAATCACCGATTTCAGGCGTTCATCTGAAAAAAAGTCTTTATAGCCCTGTGCCGCAATCGAGGTTCCACTATCTGCTTCAATATAATTGTTGGGAATATTGGCATTAGCGACTGGCTCCGGACCGCGCATGCTCTGACATGCAGTCAGGGCAAGCGCTAGAACAGACAAAGCAAAACCGCGACCTGTTAAAGTCCAGAAATTTTGCATCACGATATTTGCTCCTGATTATTTCTGTTTTTTGGTTTCTGTTTAAAAATGCTACGGATCCATACATAGAATACTGGAATAAAGAAGATACCCAGTAATGTTGAGCTGATGACGCCACCCAAAACACCGTAACCCACCGAGTGCTGGCTGCCTGCACCGGCGCCTGAAGATAGGGCAAGCGGCAGTACACCAAAACCAAATGCTAATGTGGTCATGATAATTGGACGCAAACGCATTCTTGCGGCATGCAGCGTAGCTTCTAACAGTTCTTCACCTTCTTCTTGCAGGTCTTTTGCAAATTCGACAATCAGAATAGCATTTTTCGCAGCCAGACCAATTACCGCAATAATTGCAACTTTAAAGTAGATGTTATTCGAGAGGTTAGGATCTTTCGAAATCATCATACCTAAGAACGTCAGTATTACGGCACCCACAATACCCAATGGAATAACCATGAGTACCGAGAATGGAATAGACCAGCTCTCGTAAAGTGCAGCAAGACACAGGAATACGATCAGGATTGAAAGGGCAAGCAATGCAGCAGTTTGCGAGCCGGCTTCATTTTCTTCAAGTGATAAACCGCTCCATTCATAATCATATCCCTGCATACCCATACTTGGCAGCTTGGCCATGATTTCCTGCATTGCCAGCATGGCATCACCAGAACTCACACCCGGGGCAGGTGTACCCTGAATATTAACCGATGAGATACCGTTATAACGTTCAAGACGAGGTGAACCATAAGTCCATTCACCAGTTGCGAAGGCTGAGAATGGGACCATCTGGCCCTGGTTATTACGCACATACCACTTGTCCAGATCTTCAGGCATCATCCGGGTGTCTGCCTGACCCTGTACATAGACACGTTTTACACGGCCACGATCTACGAAGTCATTAATATAAGACCCGCCCCACGCAATACTCATAGTACTGTTGATATCAGCAATACTTACTCCCATTGCACCGGCCTGAGCCTGGTCAATCGAAATTTTATATTGTGGCGTATCTTCCTGACCATTTGGACGCACACCCATCAGGCGCGGGTCTTGGGCAGCCATACCTAAAATTGCATTACGGGCAGCCATCAGTTTTTCATGGCCATTACCACCTGCATCTTTCAGCATGAAGCTAAAGCCCGCAGTCACACCCAGTTCAGGCATGGCAGGTAATTGTAAAGGCATAACGTAGCTGGCATCTTTAGCAATAACGTTCAGTGCCATACCACGCTGGATAATTGCACCAATCTGTGCTTCAGGGGTAGTACGCTCACTCCAGTCTTTTAATCTGATAAATGCCAGACCCGCATTTTGTCCTACACCAGTGAACGAGAAGCCTGCAACACTAAATACAGACTGGACATATTCCTTTTCATTCTCAAGGAAAAAGCCGGTCATGGTGTCAACTACCTGTTCAGTACGGCTTAGTGATGCATTAGGTGGAAGCTGTACCAGCGTCATGACTACACCTTGGTCTTCATCTGGAAGGAATGAAGAAGGCAGTTTCTGGAACAGCAGCACCAGTATGCCAATCACCACAACATAAAACACGCCAGAAATAATACGGTGATGCAGGAGTTTGCTTACACCATTCTGATAACGGTGAGACATCCGGTCAAACTTATGGTTAAACCAGCGGAAGAAGCGGGCAAAAATATTATTGCTTGGTGCTTTATTTGGATCGTGCTGTTTGAGCAGTGTCGCACAGAGCGCCGGCGTAAAGGTAAGCGCTACAATTAACGACAGGATCATTGCGGTAACCAGAGTAATCGAGAACTGCCGATAGATGACCCCGGTAGTGCCCCCAAAGAACGCCATGGGTACGAATACTGCGGTTAGCACTGATGTAATACCAATCAGGGCACCAGAAATTTGTTTCATTGAAAGTTCTGTGGCAGTAACCGGATCAAGATGCTCCTCTGCCATAACACGTTCAACGTTCTCCACCACAACAATCGCATCATCTACAAGCAGACCGATTGCTAGTACCATGGCGAACATGGTGAGGGTATTAATCGAGAAACCAAAAATATTAATTACAGCAAAAGTACCTAGAACAACAACCGGAACAGCAAGTGTTGGAATAATAGTGGCGCGCCAGTTCTGCAAGAACAGGAACATCACGATAAAGACCAGAATGACTGCTTCAACCAGTGTATGAACCACACTTTCAATTGAAAGTTTGATAAACGGAGTAGTATCAAATGCCAGCACGTCTACCATCCCTTGAGGATAGCTGGTACGTAACTCTTTTAAGCGTGCCTCGACTGCTTCAGCAGTGTCGAGTGCGTTGGCGCCTGTCGCAAGTTTAATGGCTACACCGGCCGCTGGTTTATTATTATATTTTGAAATAAAACCGTAATCTGCGCTGCCCAGTTCCACCTTGGCGACATCACCAATACGGACTTGTGCACCACTTGCAGTATTTTTCAAAAATACATTGCTAAATTCTTCAGGAGTCTGCAACAGGCTTTGTGCAGTAACTGTAGCATTTAGCACCTGATCTTTAGTCAGTGGCGCACCGCCTAACTGACCCACTGCCACCTGAGCATTTTGGCTACGGATGGCGTTAGCTACATCACTTGGAGTCAGCTGAAAACTGCTTAGTTTGGCAGGATCGAGCCAGATACGCATGGCATAAGAGCCACCAAATACCTGTACCTCACCCACACCTGCAACACGTGATAAAGGTTCAGAAATATTTGAGTTAACGTAGTCTTTAATATCAGCATCTGACAGGGAATCATCAGGTGAATAAAATGCAATGACCTGCAAGAAGCTGGCACCAGATTTGGTTACCCGCACGCCTTGGCGCTGTACATCTTCAGGAAGCAGAGCCGTTGCAGACTGCAGTTTGTTTTGAACCTGAACCTGTGCAATGTCCGGATCAATACCTTGTTCAAAATTCAGCTGGATAGACGCTTGACCATTCCCGGCACTATTTGAAGAAATGTAGCGTAACCCGTCCAGACCGTTCATCTGCTGTTCAATAATCTGGGTCACTGTATTTTCAACAGTTTCAGCAGAAGCGCCCGGGTAAGTTGCCGCAATCGTCACGGTCGGTGGAGCAATCGTCGGATACTGTGCAATCGGCATTTTGGTGAGAGTAAGTCCCCCCGCCAGCATGATCACCAGCGCAATCACCCATGCAAATATGGGGCGATGAATAAAAAATTGAGCCATTCAGTCTACCCCTTATGTATTTGAAGTAGCATTTTGTTCAGCTTGTGGTTTGGCCTGTTGAGCTGGTTTTGCGTTATTGCTTCCCTGGGCCGCTGCCTGAGGCTGTAGAGGTTTAGGGTTCACTTTTTGGCCTTCTTTAACTTTGGCAATGCCTTCTACAATGACACGTTCACCTGCCTGAATACCGCTAGTCACAATCCAGTCTTTACCTTGCACACCGGCAGTTTGTACCGGACGGCTTTCTGCAAGGCCTTTAGCATTTACGATCATGGCAACCGCCTGTCCTGTCGGAAGACGGGTAATTGCAGCCTGTGGAATCAGCATTGCATTTGGAATCACTGCCTGTACGATTTTTGCAGTCGCATACATACCCGGTAACAGCAAGTGATTCGGGTTGGAGAATACTGCACGTAGAGTCACTGTGCCGGTTTCTGGATCAACACTGGCGCCAGAAAATGCAAGATTCCCTTCAATCGGATACTCGCTTCCATCTTCAAGGCGCAGTTTAACTTTAGTGTTGTTACTGCTGCTCAGGTTACCCTGGTTCAGCTGTTGACGCAGACGCAGCAGTTCAGCACTTGACTGGTTAATATCGACATAAATTGGATCAAGCTGCTGAATGGTAACTAAAGGTTCAGTCTGGCTGGCCGTCACCAGTGCGCCTGCTGTAACTGAAGAGCGGCTAGATTGACCTGAAATTGGAGCCCGTACAGTAGAGTAGCCCAGATTAATCTCTGCATTACGCAGTTCTGCCTGAGAGGCGTTAACATCAGCTTGTGCCAGTTTTACCTGAGCTACAATATCATCATATTCCTGTCTTGAAATCGCATTGGTACCTACCAGCTGACGATAACGGCCTTCTTTTACACGCAGAACATTCAGGTTTGCCTGCTGGCGGTTCAATGTAGCACGAGCACTTGCTACATTTTCGCGGTTGGTACGCGAGTCAATTTCATATAAAGCCTGCCCCTGACGGACATAGCTTCCTTCAGTAAACAGACGTTTCTGGATTACACCGCTTGCCTGTGGCCGTACTTCAGAAATCTGATAGGGTGAGGTACGTCCAGAGAGTTCAACAGACTGTTCTACACTTCGTGGCTGAGCAACCAGGACCCCTACTTCAGGTGGTGGCATTTGTTGAGCAGCCGCGCCTGTTTGTGCATCCTTTGGATCTTTGCTACAACCCACAAGTGCGATACTTGTTGCTAAAGCACAAGCGGTAAGGGCCGGTGCCCAAAGCTTTGCCGATGTCATTGTTCCACCTCATTTAGATTTTTATCTAAAAATAAATTATTTTTGCCTGACTGATTATGACGAAACCATAGCCAAAGCAGAGAGATCCAAATAAAACTAATACTCCAACCCGTTAAAACATCGGTTGGGTAATGAACCCCGAGATAAACCCGTGAAATTCCCATAATAATCCACCAGCTATTCGCAGCAAGGAAAATCCAAACATAATAACGATGCTTGCGAAGTAAGAAGAGCAACAGACAAGCAAAGCTTGCAGCATATGCACTATGGGCACTTGGAAATGAGGCGCCGTAGCTCTGAACCAGGTGATATATTTCTAAGGGTCGGGGCCTTGCAATCCACCATTTCAATAACCAGACCAGCGTGCCGCTGCCGATCATTCCGAAACTAATAAAAATAACGGTTTTATATTTTTTATACCATGCCAGTCTTGAGCACCAAAGCAGTACAACAAATCCTATGACAACTGAACCACCTATTTTAGATAAGAACATTGCAACAATATTAAGGGATTCTGTTCGGTGCTGGCTGAACCACTTTACTTGTGCCACATCCCATTCCTGAAGCGCAGGGATGTAAGATACCAGTCCGCTAAGGACAAGCATAAGGCAAGCAATAAGCAAGAACAGGTAGGGCATGCAGCAACCTTGTATTCTAACTGATCAGTTAGGAGCCATAAATTGAAGCAAAGTGTACTGACTGGTACACTTTTTTTCAAGTCTCTAGAATTATCTTATTTTTAACTGAGCAGTTAGAAGCAATATCACATAAACGCAACAAAATTAAGTTATTTTTCTGGTTTAGACAGCGAGTTATCTACAGAATTTGCCGCTTCCTCAATTTTAGGGGGCCAGAAAAAATCACTAGGACGGGTCATAAAATGTGTCAAAACTAACTTTGCCAAAGGTTTCCATTGCTCAAAACGAACCCGTCGTGCACGTAAAGCTACAATAATGGTGAGACTAAAACTGACAAACAAGTTAGTTAAGCCAATAAGCAGGACGCCCAGAAAAGAAACAATGATGAGGCCAAGATCTGGCCCGCCATTAATATTCATCAGACCCTGAATAAAATTGGCCGATGCAAAGGCAATATGCCGGATATCTAGGGGTAATCCTAAAATAAAACCCAGTGTTCCCATACTGCCCAGCATAATCCCAAATAGAAAGTTACCGGCAAGTGCTCCTAGATTACGTTCAATATAGGCAGAAAAACGGTCTAGGCGGTCTTGTCCCATCAGATTTTTTAATTGGGGATGCGCTTTCAGGCGTGGTCCTACTTTACGGTAAACTGCCATATTGTCGAAATAGCCGGCAATCAGTCCCGAGAGGAACAGGCAAACACCGGCAATTGCTGCATGGGGCAGAGCAAGGGAAGTAAAGGGATTCAAGTCATGCAAAAGCTTGGTAGCTTTCATATGGGTCATTAGAGGTTCTTGCATCCCGGCTTCCCATAGCAGGGTAATCAGCGCTGCGGTTGGTATGGCTATCGAGATATTACCCAAGATTGCAATAAACTGAGTCCGGATAATATTAATAATCAGGGCTGCCAGTTCTGCAATTTGTGCGGTGCGAGAGCCTTTCTTATGCTGTACCGTGGCAGCGAGCGCTGCTGCGGTCATAGCTGGCTGTTTGGTCGCTACTGTAAAATGCAAGACATGAATCAGTACGAAGCCTAAAGAGTAATTCATGCTGAACATAAAGGCCTGCATGAGCGGAGCCATGGCCAGACGCGCCATCAGGATTTTAAGGGTTGCCATTGTGGCAATAATTACCCCTGCACCTGCTGCGGCCTTATACATTGAAAAAAAGCCCTTTTTATCGGTACTTACATAATGCTCACCGGTCCGGCTGGCATTCTCAGTTACCTGTAAGGCAATCAGCTCACTGGTAGTGGTCAATAAAGCCCGTACACTTTTTTCACTATAATGTGCCTTGACCAGCTCACTCAGCAGCTGGCTGAGTGCATCATAAGTATAAATATCTTCTACAGTGACGATATGCAGCAGCAATTCAATCCGGTCCACACATTGCTCAAGCAGGGAAAGCAGATAGGCGAGGCTTAAACTTACCCCAATACGCTTGGTAGACCGGCGAATCTTGAGCACGACATCCCGGCACTGTTCAAACATCACAAATGCCTGTGATGCATCTGGTGGCTCCATCACGGCAAACTGGTCCAGATTTTGAAGCAGCTTTTTATAGCGGACAATAAATTCCACGACTTCCCGATTCTGAACCAGAAAGGGGGATTCGTATTCGGTCAGTTCAGGATAGGCATTAATAAACTCCGGATAGAGTCCAATACCACTAATCCGGTAAGATAAAACAGTAATCCACGGATCATTTCATCACGGACTGACTGCTTCTCTGCCATATTGCCATTACTGCGGCTAATCAAGCTAAAGAACAGTTGCCAGTCCTGGCTATCAATATTTTCTAGCCAGTATTTGTCGGTACGCTGATGAAAGACGCGGTGCAGCAGATCGGTCAGCTGGGTTTCATCATTGATCAGCGGCAAAAAGTGTGCACCTAAACGCTGGGTAAACTGATTCCAGAAACCATCTAACGATAAAATGCCGCTGTCAGCATAAAGTGCGGTTTGCCGGTAATGATTAATAATACGTAGAACAAAAGTTTGAAATGTACAGGCAGCGGCCGGGGTAATTAAAAGCGACTGAATAAATGCCCGAAATTTTCTTTCAATTTCTTCGGTATTTTTGGTATCAGCGGGTCGTAGACGGTTAACCAGCTCAATAAGAATATTTTCATCTAATACAGCTTGAGGTTGCTCAAGCTGCTGGTGCATTCTGAGAAAAAGATCTTGAAAGTTTAAATGCATAAAATTTTTAATAATATTATTGGATTCGGTCTAAAGCTAAGCGGGTCAAGTTAACCAGCGCCTGCCGGTAAGTACTCTCAGGTAATATTTCTAGTGCCTGTAATGCTCGCTCGGTTTCTTCAGTAGCACGCTTATGGCAATAATCCAGCGCTCCCGAATTTTGTACAATCGCAATAACTTGTTCAAGCTGTGAAGTACCGCCAGTGGCAATGCTGCGACGGATTAGGTCGCGCTGTTCACCTTGAGTATTTTGCATTGCTGCAATCAGCGGCAGGGTGGGTTTGCCTTCCATCAAGTCATCGCCAATATTTTTGCCGAGCGTATCAGCATCTGAAGTGTAATCCAGAATATCATCAATAATCTGAAAAGCATTGCCAAAGTGTCCGGCAAAACGACGTAAAGGTTCACGGTATTCAGGTTTGCCTGCCAGTATTGCAGCGCCTTCGGTCGCCAGTTCGAACAACCGTGAGGTTTTACCGTGAATAATCTGTAAATAAACAGCTTCTGTCGTATCTGGCTGATGCTGTGCCTGCAACTGCAATACTTCACCCTCAGCAATCTCACAGGTTCCTGTAGAGAAGTCCTTTAACAAGATCATATTGTCCAGATCAACCAGCAGATCAAATGCCCGGGCAATCAGAAAATCCCCCACTAGTACCGCAGTCTGGTTATTCCATGTCGCATTTGCTGTTGGTCTGCCACGGCGTAAGCCAGACTCATCTACCACATCATCATGTACCAGAGTCGCCGTATGCAGCATTTCAATAATGGCCGCCAGCTTTTGTGCATGCTTTAAATTGGTTTCACCACAGGCATAAGCGGCCAGTAAGCACATAATCGGACGCATGCGCTTTCCACCTGCTTCAACGACATGCTTGCTGACTGACATGACCAGTGCGACCTTGGAGCTGATTCCTTCATTAATAAACTGGTCCATCGCTGCAAAATCTTGAGCAACAGGAGCGAGAATATCTTGCTTGAAATCGATGGCCATATGAAGAAGAACCTCTTGCGAAAGTAATCGGATGCACAGTTAAACAGTGAGACGTCTAAACACCGTGACCAGCCTTTAGATAGCTGATACTTAAAAAATTAAAGCTATTGTATCCTAAAGCAGCCAGGAAGGTAGCCAAAATTCTAGGGCTTAAACCAGACGGGAGCCTTTAGTTTAAGGTCCGCTGCCTTTGAGTATATTCTTCTAAAGAACTGCTGCCATGATGCTGTTGCGCCAGACAAGATACAGCGTGGCCTTAAAAATGCAAAGAAAAATCACTGAAAATACCGGTAAGGGAAAAAGAATAGTGTGTATACAAATGTCGTCTGAATATTTTGGGTAAATTACTTGTTGTTTGATCGGTTTTCACTTAAAATCTTTGGCCTTGTATAACCCCAGTGGCGCTCGTCTTAAGATCGGTATATCCCTTTGCCGGCACGACGACACGGGCATGATTGGAGTACATCATGTACGCAGTAATCCAAAGCGGTGGTAAACAGCACCGTGTAGTTGAGGGTGAAACCCTTAAAGTTGAATTGTTGAAAGCTGAAACTGGCTCAACTATTACGTTTGATGACGTACTAATGGTTGTGAACGGCGAAAGCATTCAAATCGGTGCTCCAGTAGTCGCTGGCGCTAAAGTAACTGCAGAAGTAGTTGGCCATGGTCGTCACGACAAAATCCGCATCATCAAAATGCGTCGTCGTAAACATTACCGTAAACAACAAGGTCACCGTCAATGGTTTACCGAGTTGAAAATTACTGGTATTTCAGGCTAATTACGAGGAGTAAGAGACATGGCTCACAAAAAAGCCGGTGGTTCGACACGTAACGGTCGTGATTCAAACCCAAAAATGTTAGGTGTTAAAATTTATGGTGGTCAAACTGTGACTGCTGGTAACATCATCGTTCGTCAACGTGGTACAGAATTCCACGCTGGTGCAAATGTAGGTATGGGCCGTGACCATACTTTATTTGCTACTGCTGATGGCGTAGTAAAATTCGAAGTGAAAGGTCAATTTGGCCGTCGCTACGTAACAGTTGAAGCTGTATAAGTTTAAACTGTTTGAGAAAAGCCCACTATAAATGTGGGCTTTTTTTATATCTAAAGTTATAGAAAAAATCTTCATCATGATGGATAAATTTCAACAAACTGCATGAAGAACATAACAAAATATCTTATATTCTCAATGATTAGGCCAGAGTTTGTCAGTTAAGATGAAACTCAAATAAATGAGATCAGGCAAATATAAAGGTGATTATATGAATATGCTTCGTAAAACCATATGTGCTATGACAGTGGGTGCAGCCACCTTGGCGCCAGTAATCAGTACCTCTGTTATCGCTGCGCCTGTGGCGGCATCGGAGCAGCAGGCAACTGCAAATCTGGTTCAGCAGCTCAAAGGTATACAAAGTCTGAGCGCCAATTTTGAACAGACCACTAAAGTTAGTGGCAATGCGCCTAAAAAGCAGAAAGGCCTGACAGCTCAACATATGAACCAGACCTTTAAAGGTACAATGAAAGTTGAGCGTCCTGGAAAATTTTTCTGGGAAACCAGCAGCCCGTCTAAACAGACAATTGTTACTACCGGTAAAACAGTCTGGATTTATGACCCCGATCTTCAGCAGGCAGTCCGTCAGTCTTTAGATGAACAGGTCTCAAATACACCAGCGTTACTGCTCTCTGGTAATACCAGCCAAATTATGCAGTCTTATCGGGTAACGCAACCAAATAAAGCCAAAACCTACTACACCCTTTATCCAAAGAATAATGAAGGGGCTTTTCAGAGCCTGACTATTAGCTTTGGTACCAACAAAGCTCCAAGCCTGATGATTTTAGAAGATTCACTTGGCCAGACCACCTATGTAAAATTTAGCAATGTAAAAGTTAATGCTTCTATCCCGGCCTCTACCTTTAATTTCACTCCGCCAAAAGGCACCGATATTATTGACCAGTAAATAAATTCTTTTAAATTTAAAAAGCTGCCTTGGGGCAGCTTTTTCATTACAATTTCTCTTATATATCCGCTATAGAAAGGAAGGGTACTATAGTTGAAATTGTGGGCTTATTATGCGAATCATCCGAACAACTTCCTGTGCTGTCTGTATTTTTTGCCTTGAAGAGCTTACACTATAGCCAGTTTTTTACCTTATTTATGATTGGCTATGATTGACCCGAAATTACTCAGAAATAATATTGAGGCTGTAAATTTAGCATTGGCAAAACGCGGTGTTCAGCTTGATGTGGAAGAATGGGCAGCTCTGGAAGTGCGCCGTAAGGAAATCCAGCAGAAGACTGAAAATTTGCAGGCAGAACGTAATGCCGGAGCAAAGCAGGTTGGTCAGCTTAAAAAAGCAGGTGAAGACGCATCAGAGATTATGACACGTATGTCAGCAATTGGTGATGAAATCAAAGCTGCTGAACTGGCACTGGCTGAACTGCAAGCCGAGCTTGAAACCAAATCAATGAATATTCCTAATCTGCCAGATGAGTCTGTACCAGCAGGCAAAGATGAAAGTGACAATGTTGAAATTTTAACATGGGGTACTCCACGTCAGTTTGACTTTGAAATCAAGGATCATACAGACCTGGGCGAGTGGATGGGTGGACTGGAGTTTGAAACTGCCACCAAATTAACCGGTTCACGTTTTAGTGTACTTAAAGGTCCTCTGGCGCGGCTGCAACGTGCTTTAACCCAGTTTATGCTTGATACGCACACCCTTAAAAACGGGTATACCGAAGCGTATGTACCTTATCTGGTAAATGCTGATTCCCTGCGTGGCACAGGCCAATTACCAAAATTTGAAGAAGACTTATTCAAATTGCAGGGGGAAAAAGAATATTACCTGATCCCGACTGCAGAAGTACCTGTAACGAATTTTGTGCGTGACGAGATTATTGATACTGCTCGCCTTCCATTGAAATATGCAGCGCACACGCCATGTTTTCGTAGTGAAGCCGGTTCTTATGGCCGTGATACCCGAGGCCTGATCCGCCAGCATCAGTTTGATAAAGTGGAAATGGTACAGATCGTTAAGCCTGAAACATCCATGCAGGCACTTGAAGAACTTACTGCCCATGCAGAGGGCATTTTGCAGGCACTGGGTTTACCATATCGCAAAATTTTGCTATGTGGTGGAGATATGGGCTTCGGTGCTACTAAAACCTATGATCTGGAAGTTTGGGTGCCTAGCCAAAATACCTATCGCGAGATTTCCTCTTGTTCTAATATGGGGGATTTTCAGGCTCGTCGTATGAAGGCCCGCTACCGTGTAGACCAGAAAAAAACCGAATTTGTGCATACATTAAATGGTTCAGGTTTGGCTGTTGGACGTACGCTATTGGCTGTGATGGAAAATTACCAACGTGCTGATGGCTCGATTGAAATTCCTGAGGTATTACGTCCATATATGGGCGGACAAGAATTTATTGATTAATTGATCAATTCAAAAAGCTAAATCATCTGATTTAGCTTTTTTTATGAATCAATAAATTCGAATTAATACCTAAGTTATGATGTGCTAATTAGCGTTCTATAATTTTCTTTAAAGTCTCGCTAGGTTTTTCACCAAATGCTTCTTTATATTCAATAGAAAAGCGACCTAAATGCGTGACTCCCCATTTGTATGCAATCTCAGTAATATTAATCTTATAGCTTGATTGGGAAATTTCATTATAAATACATTTAAGTCGGTAATGTCGGATATAGGCATTCGGGCTGCATTTTAAATATTTTTTAAAAATTGTATTT
This sequence comes from Acinetobacter sp. 1294596, assembly GCF_000582925.1. Lineage (NCBI taxonomy): Bacteria > Pseudomonadati > Pseudomonadota > Gammaproteobacteria > Moraxellales > Moraxellaceae > Acinetobacter > Acinetobacter sp. 1294596. Next base: position 77,642 of record NZ_JFCC01000008.1, read on the forward strand.
AATTTCTTTTTACTTAAACCCGAAGCGTATTCCAGATCTGAAATTTCAATTTTTTGCTGTATATTTTTTTGAATAAATTCTAATAACCGATTAAGGAAATCGGGGTAGTCCAGAGTATTTTTATAAATCAAATCACTGTAATTGTTTGGCTGTGACAATAATAATGATTTGACAATAATATATTTAAAATCTGACCGCATTTCTTGAAAGAAAGAGGCATTGGTAAAATTATGCGTAAAGTTCTTAATGCTATCGATTAAATCCCACCAGGCTTTAATTTTGGGATTGTGACTATCCATTACATTCTCAAAAATAAGAGGTTGTATTACGGGTTGAGAAATTAAATCGGATAAGATTTTTTCAACAAAAGTTTTTGAAAAAGAAATGAAGGTTTGAATACAGTTTTTATCGATGATTAATTCAAATTTATCTTCAGGAGAAACAATTGAAGCCTGATCATGACATGCATAGAAAATAGCACCATCTTTTTTAAATAGGGGACGTCCATTTTTAGGGCGCGTAATACAAAAATAGTTCATATCCTCTTGGTCATGGGTTTTAAAAATAATATCTTTACCGTAAGTTAAGTCACCAATAATCATACGACCGATCTGTGAACCATGAAAACTAAAATCTAGAGGTTTATATTTATTCGAGTCAACTAAATCATGTGGACCAATAATTAAATCAAGACAGTGCCTGGCATCATGAATATTCTGCGTGTGAGACTGAATTCTAGAAATAGACTTATGTTGCTGACTATACATAATTACCTCTATCCTTAGCTTGCTGATATTCTCTATGCAAAAATCAATCCATAATCTTTGCTTTTGTGTTTTATCTCATCTTAAATAAAATTATTTAAATCAAAATAATATAAAAATACTGATCTGGTAATTCATTAGAGTGCAGGTAAGTTATCATTTAAAAGTGATAGGCAAGTCGAAGCATGGGGCTACTTGCTGTTGCTCCCCGTCCTGCTACCCCTGATTCATTATTACCATACTTGTTTTTCCAGTATTGATAGGCAACTCCAGCTTTCAATTTTGGCTGGTGAACAGATTTGTCTTTCAATAAAGAATACATGAGTGACATATCGACAAAAATTTCACTTGCCGTCTTGCCACCGGTTTCATTTTTGCCTTTAGGACTCATCCAAACACCAATTCCCTGATAATTCCAATTACTTTGCATTACTGGAAAATCCCAAAGTACTTGTAAGGCAAGATATGGATCATACGTGTATTTACTGGTTAAAACATTGGCATCATTGCTTTCATAATAGCCCAGTAAACTTAGATTTAAATAACCAGGTACATTTAGGGTGATACTTGGACCGGCAACATACATTTGACGATTAGAACCATAGTCATCATTTTTGGTATTCCAGTCAAAACCAACAGTGAAGCCATAGCTTTTTAACCAGGCAGAATCTTCGATTTTGTGTTGTGTAATACTTGGAATATCCAAGGTGTGCCGATAAATAACATAAGCTTCTTGAGCTCCATGACCAGATGCTTTATTGGTATTTGGATGATTGGTGCATATTTAATTGGAAAAAATTGGTCCCATAGGTATAGCCACTTAAGTGAACCAAACTAAATATGTACTTTTCAATATCAATCGCATTACCTTGTGCATCATTTTTAAAAGGTTCAGAAAAGTCTCTTCCATAACTGGCTACTAAAGAGGTATTGCTCCAATTAGCCGCCAATGTAGTTGTCGTAAGAAAGCAGCATAAGACACCTGCACTTAACTCATGTAATAAAAATTTCACAATAAAATCCTCCTTAAAAAAATAAACCGACAGTAAATGTGTCGGTTTAGGGGGTTAACGAATATTATATTTTTCCAGTATGGGTAAAACATGGTCACGGAAGTATGGAAACTCGCGGCTATAATCAAGGAAAGAAAGCGTTGTACCCCTGAAGCCTGCTTTATGTAAGTCAATAATGCCTTGAGCAACGTGTTCTGGGGTCCCTAGCAGAGGAAAACCCCCATGGCCAACACTCATGACCTCACGAATCGATTGTTGAACTTCTTTTGGAAAACTTTGAGCATGCGCGAACATTAGACTCATCAAGTTATCGACAGCTACCACGTCGGCATTGTTGAGTTGACGATCCCATTCAGCCTGGGCTTCTTCTTGCGTTGGACGGCAAATCACGTGTGAAAAGGTCAGGTCATCACATTAACCTTGCGATTCACTTTAAGACCTGTTTGTTTTAATTCTTCAATTTCAGTTTTACTCCGGCCTAAATCAGAGGCTGGCGTAAACAGGAAGTCTGCATTGTTTACTGCAAACTCACGACCATTTTTAGAGCCTGCTGCATTAAAAATTGGAGGGTGGACTAGGAGTTTCGGTTTTCCATAAGTTCCTTTAGTTTTGAAAAACTTACTTTCGAAATCAAATTTTTCTTCACTGGTCCATACTTTTTTAATTAAATCATACCAGTCTTGTGCATACCCATAGCGTGTTTCATGGTCATCGGGTAAATATAATCCTAAAGCTTCATATTCAGGTTTGTTCCATCCGGCGACAATATTTAAACCAATACGACCTTGGCTGATTTCAGATAATTTTGCAATCTGTTTGGCAACAACTACAGGATGGTTAGGTACTGTCTGAATTGTTGCCAAGACAGTAATATCTTTTGTCAAGGCTAGTAAAGCAGCTGCCCACGTCATGGTTTCCAAAATTGTACCCTGGAAATCTGTCTGCCCCCCATAGCCAGTAAAGCGTGCAATCGGTAGCATGAAGTCAATCCCTGCCTCATCCAGCATTTTACCAAGTTCTAAATTCTTCTCCCAACTTGCATTCCAACGATCTTCAAGTGTTGAAACGGTCATGCCACCTGAACAGTTTGAAGCAAATGAACCTAATAAAAACCGGTTATCTTTAAAAAAGTGATGTTGTTTCATTCTAAAAATCCTTTAAACAAATGAGCCGGGTTACACACCAGCAAAAGCCTGGTGTACATTAGCCTGTTTATACTGTCCGTTATGGAATACCAGTGGATTACCCATTTGATTGCGGCACGCTTCAATTTGACCAACGATGATGTAATGATCACCCGCTTCATGCAGTTCATACTGACGACACACAAAAGTCGTGAGGGACTTGTTTAAAATTGGTATGCCCATGTACTCATCTACATCATCAAGTCCTTCGAATTTGTCATCCGCAGATTTAGAAAAATGTTTTGATTCTAAATAATGATCTTCATTAAGAATATTGATTGCAAAGTATTCTGCCTGTTTGAAATCTTCAAAATGGGTTGCTGACTTTGCGATATTCCAGAGAATAAGCGGGGGATCAAGTGAAACTGATGTGAAGGAGTTGGCTGTCATTCCTATTTTTCTTTGATTCACATCCAGGGCAGTCACTACAGTAATACCTGTGGCGTATTGACCAAGTAGTTGGCGAAGTGACCGTGGTTCAAGTTGTATTACTGGGGTCATTACATTCAGCATAATCATATTCCTTCATAGAGGCTCGAAGAGTCAGAACCTTATTCCTTATTCGCCAACAGGTTTGTTTTCACTTGACGGCCAAGTGGGCATCAATTCATTTGAGGGGAGCGTTTCATCCAGAAGTTTCTTCGCAGTTTCAATACCTGCAACTGGTAGGCCGGTTGGGTCTAGTACCCCGATTTGTACAAGCAGGCTTGCCTGATCCCAGTAGATATGCTCATGGCAAAGTTTTGGTCCACGGAATTTGATAATTCCGAGCATCGGAATCTCGACATATTTGCCTGTTGGCTTAATTCCTGGAATTAACCAATCGATTTCTTCATCATGGGTAAAGCTCATGATGAATTCATCCACCACTTGCGTAGAGCCGACAGTGCGTGAAATTGGAGTTAATTTCATGTCTTTCGGATTGTTATGTATAAAGTGGTACTGATAAAAGCGTGCAAGTTGTTTATAACCCACACCACCTGTTAAAGTTGGGATATGATTTACATAAGGTTCAGCAACCATGGTTGCCATCGTATCTGGCACATTTCGCGTATCAAATTCGAAACGGACGTGTTCTTCCCATAGGGCAGCGAGGTCATAGTGTGGACCAATCGCTTTGCGGAGTGCCGTAATACTGCGCTCATGTGCCATTAATGCACTTGGTTTGTCATAGTGCATACTGTTCGGACGAGCAAATGCATGATCTACGCCTGGGTAGACATAGGTTTCGATCTTTGTATTATCTTTTAATGCAGAAAGAATTTTTTCCCGTGTGTTGGTATCACAGAATTGGTCAAGTTTTGCAAAATGCAAAACTAGCTTAGAGTTGATATTCTTCGCTTCATCAAGATTCTGTTCAATACCTACGCCGTAGTACGACACTGCACAACCTAATTCCGGAATACGGCAAGCAGCCAGATAAGCGAGTTTCCCGCCTAAGCAATAACCGACTAAACCTATACCTGTTTCCTGATTTACAGTTTCTAAGTGTTTAAGGGTATTGATAGTAGACTGAATATCTTCAATACCTGTGTCTTGATCAAACTTGGTATATAAGTCGAATGCTCTCTGGCAATCGTCATCGGTATAACCGAGTTCAACATTAGGCTGAATGCGCCAGAATAAGTCTGGCACGATTACGGTGTAACCTTCTTCCGCCAGAAAGTCTGCTTTTTGGCGCATCACTTCATTTACACCAAAGATTTCCTGGCACAAAATCAGGCCTGGGCCTTGGCCTGCTTCTGGAACGGAAAGATATGCTTTAAACGAACCTGTTGCTGTTTGGACGTCAATATAAGATCCAGCCATGATAGTAATCTCCTGAATAATTAGATCTATCATCGACATCATCAGGAAATTTGACTATCCAAATTGAGTTCAAGCTTTATCCATTTTTGCACCAGCTGATAAACCAAAAATGGCAAGTTTTTTGCTATTTATTTACTTTTTAACATCCCGGTTCAAAGGGATGATGATAAAATATTGCAGTGATATGAGGGTAAAATTTGTGGATATTTTTCCAATCTCTTTAAAGTTGCAGCAGCAACCTTGTCTGATTGTAGGAGGAGGAAAGATTGCTTACCGCAAAGCGGTCTTGCTCTCTCAGGCAGGTGCCATCATTGATGTACTGGCACCCGATATTGACCCGGCACTGGCAGAGATTGTCATGCAAACAGCCGGACAGCATATTGCACTAAGTTATCCGGCTGATATTAAATTAAAGCAGTATCGTCTGGTTATTGCCGCAACTAATGTTGCAGAGGTAAACCGGCAGGTTTTTCTGGACTGTGAGACAGATCATGTTTTAGTGAACAGTGTCGATGACCCTCCACATTGCCGTTTTATGGTGCCAGCAATTATTGACCGTTCACCCTTGGTAATATCGATTGCCAGTAACGGGACATCACCAGTATTATCGCGCCAGATTCGAACCCAGCTCGAAGCGGCTATTCCCTATGGAATGGGTAAACTGGCTGAATTCTCTGGAAAATGGCGTAGTCGCGTTAAGGAAGTAATAGTCAATCCTGATGAGCGCCGAATATTTTGGGAAGAGTTGTATGCCAGTCCGCTTAAAGAACAGGTGTTTAATGACAGGTTGACCGATGCAGAGCAGCTAATCGAGCAGGCCCTCTCAACCTGGAAAACGCCAAAAGGTGAGGTCTACCTGGTCGGGGCAGGTCCCGGTGATCCAGAATTACTTACTTTAAAGGCCCTGCGTTTGATGCAACAGGCCGATGTAGTCATTTATGACCGTCTGGTCTCTGGACCTATTCTGGAACTTTGCCGACGTGATGCAGAAAAGGTGTATGTTGGTAAAGCGCGTTCCCACCATGCCGTACCGCAAGAAGGAATTAATGCCTTATTGGTAAAGTACGCACAACAAGGAAAGCGGGTTTGCCGTCTTAAGGGAGGTGACCCGTTTATTTTTGGACGTGGAGGTGAGGAAATTGAAGAGCTGTTTGCAGCAGGTATCGCATTTCAGGTCGTGCCGGGTATTACTGCGGCATCTGGTTGCTCTGCTTACGCCGGTATTCCATTAACTCATCGCGATTATGCTCAAAGTGTACGTTTTTTGACGGGGCATTTAAAGGAAGGTTCACCGGAACTGCCATGGTCAGAGCTGGTGTATGAGAATCAGACACTAGTACTATATATGGGTCTGGTAGGACTTGAGAAAATCTGTGAAAGACTGATAGAACATGGCCAGCGCCCAGATATGCCGGTTGCACTCGTTTCTAAAGGTACTACACCAGAGCAGAAAGTAGTAATCGGCACATTGGCAGATATTGTCTCTAAAGTTTCAGAACATCAGATTCAGGCTCCGACCTTAACGATCATTGGTGAAGTTGTTCGTTTACGTGAACAGTTGCAGTGGCAGTAATACTTAACTGTACCATTTTAAAGAGTAGATATTTGTGATTCATGTTGTGTTATTTGAGCCCGAAATTCCTGCAAATACAGGAAATATTATCCGTTTGTGTGCCAATACTGGCGCTCAACTGCATTTGGTGAAACCGTTAGGTTTTGAACTTGATGATAAAAAGCTTAAACGTGCAGGGCTGGATTATCATGAATGGGCTCGTATGCAGATCTGGGAAAATATTGAAGAATGCCTTGCACACTTGCAGACCAAAGGAATTGGTATAGATGCGGTTTATCCATTAACCACTAAAGGCTTTGAAACGCCGCATACTGCTGATCTTAACCGTCCGGTAGCTTTGCTGATGGGGCCGGAAACTCGTGGTTTGCCTGAGCAGGTACGCCTGATGTTTCCAGAACAGCATTGGATTCGTTTACCAATGGCACCCGAATCACGCAGTTTAAATTTATCAAATGCGACTGCTGTTATTGTATATGAAGCATGGCGCCAGCAGGGGTTTCAACCGCTTTAACCTAAATTAACCTATAAAAAAGAGGCGCTCAATGCGCCTCCTTTTCTTATATTTTATGATCAGCGATCATCATATTCATTATGCTGTGGAGCAGGGTATTTAAAGCCTTTAGTTTTATAACCTAAGTATAAAATACCAAACATGGCCCACCATAAACCATATTTCAATGCTGTTTCTTCAATCTCTAGCCACATTGCAAAAATGCTGATAAAACCGAGCATTGGAATAACTACAAAGTTAAAAATATCTTTGAGGTTCTTGCTGCGGCCATCACGTAGTGCGTAACGCGAAATTACGGACAGATTGACAAATGTAAATGCTGTCAGCGCACCAAAGCTGATCATTGAGATCACAATATCCAGGTCCATGAACCCAGCAGTTAAGGCAACTGCACCTACAATCATAATATTGTAAGACGGAGTGAAGCTTTTAGGACTGATATGACCAAAGATCTTTTTATTAATTACTCCATCACGTCCCATGACATACATCAAGCGGGATACGCCAGCATGTGCTGAAATTCCTGAAGCCATGACTGTTACAATTGCAAAATAAAGGACAACAGTCTTGAAAGCCACGCCGCCTACAGCTTGCAGGATATCTGGCTGGGTTGCCGCTACATCTTCAAAGTAAGTCTTCGGATCATTCGGGAAATAGATTTGCATGAAGTAGGTGCTGATAATAAAGATCACACCTGCAATTAAAGCTGTCAGGAAAATTGCTTTAGGCAAAGTGCGTTCAGTATCTTTTGTTTCTTCAGCCAGTGAGCTTAAGGAGTCAAAACCGGTAAATGAGAAGCAGAGTAAAGTTGCACCGGTAATTAAAGCACCCAGGCTAGTCATCTCGTTCCAGAACGGTTCCAGACTCCATAACTGGTATTTTGCATTGACCAGAGTACCATCAGCATTTACTCCACCAATCAGGAGGTTGTAGACCATCCAGGTGAAATAGGCAATTACGCCCAACTGTATAAACACGATTATACTATTGAAATTCGCTACAAATCTGGCACCACGCAGATTTACACCGGTCATAAAGGCAGTTAAGCCTATTACCCATACCCAGTGATTCACATCCGGAAATAAAGCTTCCAGATAAATGACCGCCAGAATAATATTTACCATCGGTGACAATAAATAGTCTAACCAGGATGACCAGCCCACCATAAAGCCGACATTCGGATGAATGGATTTCTGGGCATAAGTATATGCAGACCCGGAAGATGGATAGCGACGGATCATATGACCATAACTGATCGAGGTAAACAGAATTGCGATCAGGGCAATAATGTAGGAAGTAGGTACATGATAATGACTTTCTTCAGATACCAGACCGAATGTATCAAACAAGGTCATAGGCTGAATATAGGCCAAACCAATAATAATAATGTGCCAGAGGCCTAGCGTTTTTTGCAGTTTGGCTGCCGATTGCGTCCCAGTGAAATTAGTCAACGGCGTTATCCTCATAATCGTTGATCAAGGATCAGCTATATTTAAGGATCGTTTGAGACGAACGATCCCCCCTACGAAATAAAGCAAAGTGCGCGCCAATCTATCTTAAATGATTTATATTGTCAGTAGCTTTGCAGGATTTTTTAGCATTTTTTTAGTTAGTTAAAATATTACCCAGATAGGTCGTCTTCTGTTTTAAAAGAAAAACGTCCAAAATTGGTCTAAATTTTGGACGCAAAAGTTATATAAACCAGCCTTTACCAAGCTTTTTGTAAAATCGCACGCAGGTCATCTAGAGTGGCTTCTTTCGGATTAAAGATAATCGAGCCATCATTTAAGGCTTTTTCTGCCACCTCATCGAGCTGTTCTTCAGTGACTTTACCAGTTTCACGTAGGGTTCTCGGGAGTTTAGTCAGGCTATATAGATGGTCACGCATGGTCAGGATAGTTGCAATAGCTTTGTCTGCACGCAGCTCTGCTGGTGTCTGGGCATAGGTATCTGCACCTGCAAGCGGTAACAGCAGCTCACCGATTTTATTGCCATTAATGCTTTTGTTATATTCCAGTACATAAGGCAGAAACAGATTCATACATAAACCATGCGGTAAATGAGCTACCGCGCCCAGTGCATGCCCAAGCGAGTGAACCAGACCGACCATAGAGTTAGAAAATGCAATACCAGCCATGGTAGAGGCTTGTGCCAATTCCAGACGACCTTGTGCATTATTGGGCTGATCCAGAACTTTAAACAGGTTTTCACTGATTTTTTTGATACCGGCGACAGCATAAGCATCACTTAGAGGATTGGAGGCGAGACAGGTGTATGCCTCGACACAGTGTGTAAGTGCGTCCATACCGGTCATGGCCGTCAGATGGGGGGGCAAACTGGAAGTCATGCGCGGGTCAAGAATAGCTGCATGTGGCATCAGATAATAAGAAGCAAAAGCCAGTTTCACATTCTTTTCTGTGTCAGATACAACAGCTACCATGGTTACTTCAGAACCTGTACCTGAAGTAGTAGGAATTACAAAAAATGGCTTTAAAGCTTTCGGCAGATTGTGTGCACCGGAATATTTCAGCAGGTCATCGCCACCTTCAGAGACTAAAATATTGGTAGCTTTGGAGGTGTCGATCACTGAACCGCCACCAACAGCAATGATGGCATCACAGTTATTGTCACGGTATGCCTGTGCCGCATTACGCACAGTCTGCAGACTTGAATCCGGTGGCACATCATCAAAAATACATCCAATCACAGCGTCAGTTGACTCAAAAGCTGCTTCAATCGGCTGTAATAAATTATTAGCCCGTACGCCTTTATCAGTGATGATCATCGGCCGCTTGGCGCCTAAAGTAGCCAGTTCAAAAGGAATATGTTCTAACGCGGCATTTCCTGCAATTACTTTAACTGGACAGAAAAATTCATAATAAGGTTTAGCCATGTTAAGTACTCCGTTTGAAATAGGACTGGGCAACTTTTAAATAAATATTGGTAGCGCCACTAAGTTTTTCTTTTAAGCCAAGTTTGGCCGGATATTGTTTTACTGCAAACTCTGCAACCAGTTTTGGCAAGATCAGAGATTCCATTTTGTTGAGGCAACGTACCAGACGAATTGCATAACTTACATCGCCATCGGCAACCATACGGTCATTTGCAAACGATTGTGCAGTACTTTCCTGAAAGGAAAAAACTAAGAATGCATGACTCAGGTGTTTAAACATGATGGTCAGGTCGGGTTTGCCATTAAAATCATTTAACAGTTTAAGTTGCCGTTCTGCTGTCACTTGTGCCACAAAGGCCGGACCATTTGGATATACGGTCATCGACAACACAAATCCTTCTGGAAATTTTGCAACTTCCTGCTGAATTTCATGGTCAACCTGACTGGCCATGACCAGTCCGCGTCCAATGATATCCATCATCAGCCTGACATAAGCCTGCTGCAAAGCGGGTTTTACAGAGTTTATAGAAATCACTCGCTTATCCCTTTATTGAAAAATATTATTATTTAGAGTAAATACTCTAATGTATTTTATAACATTCGCAAAGTCATTTATTCATTATTGACTTGCAGTTCACTAAAGTAATGGGTGTTGTCTAGATATTCAATGAAGTCCTGGCACAGTTTTTCAAAGGTAGGGTAGTCATCCAGCAGATCATTTAACCGTACCATTTTCAGACCGGCATAACCACAAGGGTTAATACAATGAAAGCCGTCCAGTTGACAGTCAATATTTAATGCCAGTCCATGATAGCTACGGCCACGACGAATCTTGAATCCCAAAGAACCGATTTTACGGTCAGCAACATAGACACCCGGCGCATCTGGCTTGGCATATGCTTCAATTCCATACTTTTTAAGCAGATCGACCATGAACTGTTCGGCAAAACTGACCAGCGTACGCACGTTCCATTTCAATCGATTCAAATCAAACATGAAATAAGCTACTAGCTGACCTGGGCCATGCCAGGTTACCTGACCGCCACGATCACTCTGCACTACTGGCATATCTGGACGCTGGAGGATATGTTCAGGTTTCCCAGCCTGTCCCTGAGTAAGAACATTATTATGCTGCAATAACCATAATTCATCGGGCGTATCTTTATCCCGCTGCTCGGTGAAGCGCTTCATGGCTTCAAAAGTTGGGGTATAGTCCTGTAATCCTTTAAAACAGCGTACAGTTAATGCGGGCTTAGATTCAGTTACTTGTTCCGCCATAGTAAAATGACCCTATCAGAAAGTAAAAAACCAGATATTGTTCATATCTGGTTTTGAATTAAAGCGCGGTTTTAATATAAGGGCAAGCGGCCAGGTCTGCATAAAGTGCATGAACCTGCTCCAGTTCATCAAAACGTAACTGGGCAGTAAGAGAGTGGTATTTTCCTGTACGTGATGGTTGTATCTTTAAGGTTGCTTCATCAAAATCAGGGAAATGTTTAAGCAGAATTTCAATTACTGCTATGCGCAGTTCATCGCCAGCATTGCCGATGAGCTTGATAGGATAATCCATCGGGAAAACCCAAAGTTCTTCACGCAGCTCACGCGATGGGGTACGGTCAAGCATAAGACACCTCAAAATGATAGAAAACGCCTGCTGAAGCAGGCGTCTTGAACAGTTAGTTAAAATATGAGGGCAGCGGGTTATATTTCAAACCGGTCCCAGCCCGGTTAGTCATTTTCCAGGAATGAACGTAAGTGCTCAGAGCGGGATGGATGACGCAATTTACGTAAAGCTTTGGCTTCAATCTGACGGATACGTTCACGGGTAACGTCGAACTGTTTACCCACTTCTTCTAATGTATGGTCAGTTGGCATGTCGATACCAAAGCGCATTTTCAGAACTTTAGCTTCACGTTCAGTTAAGTTTTCTAAAACTTCACGTGTTGCTTCTTTTAACCCTTCTGAAGTTGCAGCATCTACCGGAGAGGTAATGTTCTGGTCTTCAATGAAATCTCCCAGATGCGAGTCTTCATCATCACCAATTGGTGTTTCCATTGAAATAGGTTCTTTGGCAATTTTAAGTACCTTACGTACCTTCACCTCATCCATTTCCAGACGTTCACCCAGCTCTTCCGGTGTTGGCTCGCGGCCCATTTCCTGAAGTAACTGACGTGATACACGGTTGATCTTGTTAATTGTTTCAATCATGTGCACCGGAATACGGATGGTACGTGCCTGATCGGCAATTGAGCGGGTGATTGCCTGACGAATCCACCAGGTAGCATAAGTTGAGAACTTATAGCCACGACGGTATTCAAACTTGTCTACGGCTTTCATCAGGCCAATATTACCTTCCTGAATCAAATCCAGGAATTGCAGTCCACGGTTGGTATATTTTTTGGCAATCGAGATTACCAGACGCAAGTTGGCTTCAACCATCTCTTTCTTGGCACGACGAGCTTTAGCTTCACCAATTGCCATACGTTTAGAGATATCTTTAATATCAATAACGTTCAGACCAAGTTCTTTCTCAATATCAGCAATCTTCTGCTGGAATGCCAAAACATCAGGACGAACTTTTTCTAGATGACCTTTAATATCTGGAGATGCTTTTGCCATTTGTTCATCAAGCCAGCCCGGGTTTGACTCCTGTCCTGGAAAGGAGGTGCGGAACTGGGTACGGTCCATACGGCCACGACGAACTGCGTAGCGCATAATTTCACGTTCGGAAGTACGGATTTGCTCATGCGTACCACGAATCATTTCAGAAATAATATCAAAGAGGCGCGGAGTAAACTTAAACATCATAAATACAGATGCCAGAGCCTCAAGTGCAGCCTTTGCTTCTGCACTATCACGACCATGCTTTTCAATTACTGACTTAGTTTCTTGCCAGACTGTCTCAAGCTCGGTGAAACGAACTTTGGCAATTTCAGGATCCGGGCCCGAATCTGCTTCTGAATCATCATCTGATTCAGATTCTTCCTCTTCTTCTTCATCGTCATCAAGTTTAACTTCCTTGGTCGATTTCGAAGCAGTTTCATCTTCATCTTCTTCCAGTACAGCATCTTCTATCACTTCAGGAATTTCTTCATCAGATTCCGGATCAAGATAGCCTGAAAGAATATCGGCCAGACGACGTTCGCCTTCTTGATAATCTTTATATTCTTTTAATACAACTTCAACTGCATTTGGCCAGTAAGCAATAGAGTGAAGAACGTCGCGAATACCTTCTTCAATACGTTTAGCAATGCTAATCTCGCCTTCACGGGTTAAAAGCTCGACAGTACCCATTTCGCGCATATACATACGTACAGGGTCTGTAGTACGGCCTGGCTCATTTTCAACTGAAGCAAGAACAGCTGCAGCTTCTTCTTCGGCTACCTCATCGGCAGCTTCGGCGTTATCCTCAAACATCGCATCATCAGATTCAGGAGCACGTTCGTGTACAGGAATACCCACATCCTGAAGCATCTGGATAATGTCTTCAATCTGTTCACTTTCAGTGATTGAGTCTGGGAGATGATCGTTAACCTCAGCGTAAGTTAGGTAACCTTGTTCTTTGCCTCGGCTAATCAGAGCCGCTACTTGAGAAGTAGGGGAATGCATATCGCTCATCTTTGCTTACTCTTCGTTGAATCTGTGGCAGTGAAAAACCGTGCATGATAGCACAAATCGCATCAAAATTTTCTGATTTGATCAGTCAAGCATGATTTTATAAATAGATTTCATTTCACAATTATTGTTGAATGTTGGGCTAAAATTATTTTTTTCAAGTGAATGGCCTAAATTTTGTCAGGTTAAACCCATCACTCAGTTAGTCCTCCATAAATACACAATTTTGCCGTTAAAAAAAAGAGTTATTTAACTGGAATTCTCAAAAAAAACAAATAAATCTTGACAATTAAAATGAAGAAAGATAAATAGCGCCTAGGCCCATTCACATTTTTCTACTACGAGGTAGTTTTAGTGTCTTCTACAGATTTTGAATTAGATGATAACTACGGTGATGATGATGTCAGCTTTGATGAGGCGTCGAGTAAAATCAGCGCAAAAGAATCATTGGAAAAACGTCGTCTGATCGATGACCTGCTAGCTCAACGTCGCCTGGAACGAGAACTGAAAGATTTTGATTACGATTTTGATGACGATGATCTCGACGATGACGAATAAACCCGATTGGGCATCCCGTCGAGAAATGCTATTCTAGGCTTAATTTATTAATTTGGATTCAAGATGAGTGCTTTAGATTTAGACCTGTTGAGCGAGTATCTAGATGGTGACCAAAATGAGTATGGTCTAGATTTTGCAGCAACTCACGGTTTTTTATGTGCTATTGCGGTTGGCCCGAAGTTTGATCGCTGGCTTGAAGAGCTGTTTGATAATAATCACAAGAAAGTGCCAGCAGAAATTATTACCCAAATCAAGCTCTGGTTGACTTCACTTCAGCAAAATCTTGCCAATGAAGAGGGTATCGAGTTTCCCTTTGAAATTGAGGAAGCTGATGTAGAATCCAGCTTGGGCGACTGGTCAGTTGGTTTTGTCGATGCCATGTTCTTAAATGAGGAAGCCTGGTTTACGCCAGAGTTTGAAGATCAGTTGGTGGACTTAACCTTGCCGATTATGGTGTTCAGTGGCGTTGATGAAGAAGATCCGCAGATGGAATCTTTCCGTCGTAATGGCCAGTTGATGGATGAATTGGCAGAGGAAATTCCAGAGAATCTCAATGAACTCTATCTGATGTACCATACGCCAGAATAGTTTCTCTTAAAGAAAAACACCCTCATGCAGGGTGTTTTTTTATAGTTTTTTACCAGAATCAGATAATTATCATGAGTATAATTATAATTCACAGGGAATTTCGTCAAAATTTAGCAGACTAAAATTATAGCTGTGAAGTTCGACTATGATAAGAAATGCTGCTAAGAGAAATGTTTTTTCTTCCAGTAGCGCTTAAATACAAAACAGAGTGCAATAATTACAACAATAGCCAAGACCATATTGCCGACATTACTCATCAGCGCATGCATCTTGTCCTGATTTTCACCCAGATAGAAACCCACACATGCAAGAAATGTCGTCCAGATCACTGTGCCCAGCCCACTATAAAGCATGAACTTCCAGAATGGCATTCGGCTCATGCCTGCGGGAATGCTGATCAGTGAGCGTACAGCAGGCACCATGCGACCCAAGAATACAATCCGATGCCCATAATGTTCAAACCATTTCAAGGCTTTAATAACATCAGCTCTCTTGATGAAAAGATATTTACCGTACCGGTCTACCAGATTAAGCAGTCTGTCCTGAGGAATTTTTCTGCCAATCCAGTAGAGTAGGGCCGCTGCCAGTAATGAACCACAGCTACCAGCAATAATGATACCCACTAGAAGCAATTCACCTTTTGACGCCACATAACCGGCAGACGGCATAATAACTTCAGAAGGGATAGGAGGAAAAATGTTGTCCAGAAACATCAGTAAGGCTATTCCCAGATAGCCTAACTGTTCCATGATTGAAATAACCCACTCATCAAGATTCATAGATCAGCTCACGCCATTCAGTTTAGGTATTTATACTTTGCAGTGAAAACCAATCTTTTATTTTATTCTGTCTAAATCATGTAAGTAGATGAGTTTATTCCTGATAATTGACTAAAGTATGAATATAGACTTTTCGCAAGAAGTAGGCAAAACACAAAGGCAGCGTACCAATACAGAGTAAGGAAAGAAACATTCCTTCCAAATGATAGGCAATAAACAGCGCAAAGATGATACCGATCATTGCACCTAATAAGACTATAAAAATATGGGGTTGTTTTTCTAGCTCAGCCTGAATCTGATTAGACTGTAAAGAATGGATGCTTGAAGAAGCTGGATATTCAGTATGCTCACTAATTTCCATAAATCTGGCCTTCCTGCAAATGAATCTAAATGGTTTTATTCACATATTTGCCTATAAGAGTAATATCTATAGACTTATAAATTTTTTATGGTGAATAGAAGGTAACAAAACCTAACAGTGTGTAGATTAGCAAGATCAATGAGCAATACAATAAGCTTCAGATAGTGAAAATGTAGAAAACTATAGCGGGTTTGCGAGTGAATGTGATAAAACGTAAAAACCGCATCAAAACTAATGCGGTTTTTAACATATAGATTACATTAAAGAATTATAGACGTTTACGTTTTGCTGCAGCAATTTGAGACTGTCGCATACGGAAACCTGCCTTCTGTTTTTCTGTCGTTTTATCTATACAGTACTTGCAAGATACGCCATGTTCATAGCTGTGCAGTTCAATTTCCTCAGGCGTTAATGGCCATCCACATGCATGGCATTTACTGTGCTGTCCTTCTTCTATGCCATGAGTAACTGCAGTACGCCCATCAAAGACAAAACATTCACCTTCCCAGAGGCTTTCTTCCGGTGGTGTTTCTTCTAGATATTTTAAAATACCGCCTTTGAGATGGTAAACCTCATTGAAACCTTCTTGTAAAAGTAATGAAGTTGATTTTTCACATCGAATGCCCCCGGTACAGAACATCGCAATTTTTTTGTCTTTATGCTGTTCAAGGTTCTTTTTTACGTACTCGGGAAATTCACGGAAAGTTTCAGTTTTAGGGTCAATTGCGCCCTTAAATGTACCCGCCTTATACTCATAGTCGTTTCGTGTATCAATCAGAATTACATCATCGCGTGCAATGAGCTCATTCCATTCCTTCGGGTCAAGATAATGGCCGACCAGGTCACGTGGTTTTACCGGTACACCGAGCGTTACGATTTCTTTTTTTAGCTTGATTTTCATTTTACGAAATGGTTTGTCCGTACTATGGGACTCTTTATATTCCATTTCGTTAAACCCTTCGCCTAGCAAAAACTGATGAAGAGTATCAATAGCATTGCGGTCGCCTGCTACAGTCCCGTTAATACCTTCTCCTGCTACAATAAGAGTCCCACATAAGTTCATAGCTTGCACCAGATCAAGAAGACGCTGCTGAAGATCGGCTGGATCTTGAACTTCTTTAAATTGATATAGTGCGGCAACAACCCAGTCAGTGGTCGCTTGCTGTTCTACAGGTGCAAGCTGTTCTACAGTAGCGTTCATGGAAGACTCCAAATGTATTAAGATAGGAAATTAAGGCGCGTATTTTAGCGCGAATTTTATGAAGAAGCGAGAAAACCATATGGCTGTTATGGTTTTTATTGAAAGGAGCATGTCTTGAATACTGAACGCCGTATCCCATCCCTGACACCATGTGCTGGACGTTGTTCAACTGTATTTGGTGATCAGGTCTGTCGGGGATGCCGGCGTTTTAATCATGAAGTGATCCAGTGGAATACGTATACAGTTGAAGAGCGTATGGCAGTGTGGCAACGACTTGATGCCCAGCTGGACCAGATTTTAGTACCTATGCTCCCGATGGCCCAGCTGGCACAAGTCGAGGAGTTTGTTTTATCAAAACGGGTACGTCTGCTGGAAAATGCAAGTCAGGGACGCAAGTTATACCATGCACTTAAAATCTGTGAAAAAAATAAGAATCTGGCTGAAGAGAGTGGTTTGGGTATCAGTGCTGAGCAGATCAAACCATTATGGCAACTATTTGAGCAAAAAGTATTGGCTTTGGCTAAAGCCAGTTATGAACTGGCTTGGTTACGGGCAGGGGATATACGACAAAATCTGCTGTATATGGAAGATGATGAGTAAGCCTCCTGAGAGGCTATTCTAAAAGTCTGTTAAGTTTTAGATTTGATGTTGCATGCGGTATTGAACCAGCTCTTCTATGGTAATTACGGTAAGGTGATGAGTCTGGGCATATGCCAGTACCTGAATACCTGTAGCCATAGTTCCGTCAGGATTGGTCAGCTCACATAACACCCCTGCCGGTTTAAGGCCAGCCATACATGCCAGATCTATACTACCTTCGGTATGTCCGCGACGAACCAGCACACCGCCGTCTCGTGCGCGCAAGGGAAAAACATGGCAGGACGATTTAAATCACTTGCCACAGCGCCGTCTTTAATTGCAGCATGAATAGTAGTTACCCGGTCTTTTGCTGAAACGCCAGTCGTCACCCCCTGAGCTGCTTCAATAGTTACTGTAAAAGCAGTATGAAAATGGCTGGAATTGTGCTTCACCATTGGCGAAAGTTCTAAGTGATCTGCAGCTTGTTCGGTAAGACATAAACAGACGATGCCAGAACCATCGCGAATCATGCGAGCCATGGTTTCAACATTGAGGGTTTCAGCAGCTACAATCAGATCAGCTTCATTTTCCCGGTCAAAATCATCCATGACCAGTACAGGCTTACCCTGGCGAATATCTTCTAGAGCTTGCTGAATACGTTGCTCAGCAGGAGATAAAGCGGAAAAAAACAGTTCGGGTTGAATTAAACTAGACATATGAAACGCTCACGTAAATGAAAATACAGTGGAACATTTCAGGACAGATATGAAATATATAACGACCCCTATATAAATATACATAAGGGTAATCTCGTCTTCTTTCATCCGGACTATACCGTCGGCTTTGGAATTGCACCAAATCTGCGTAGTACTTTAAATAGGTAATACGCTCGTGGGCTTGCTGATTTTATATTGAAACAACTTTACCACCGGTGGGGAATTTCACCCCGCCCTGAAGCGATGTAGCTCAATTATAATGCAATTTTAAGTGAATAATCATGTTTTTCTATAGAACGATCGGTTCTATATTTAGAATAAATTAGTCTAAATGCCTTTTGGGTATGTTATTACTGTATGAAATTTAAGATACTTTTTCTGTAAAGTGCAGCTATAAATATAAAAAAGCCCATACATGGGCTTTTTAAGATTATCTTTTTTACTTTAAGCGACCTGAACCGGTATACAGTTAGCAGTGTGATTTACCGTATTGTCAGGATTGGCATAGACGAGACGCGGTTTATGCGCATTGGCTTCAACTTCGGTAAAATCACCAAAGGTGGCAATGATAACTAAATCTCCAACATCTGCCTGATGGGCTGCACCGCCATTTACAGAGATAATCCCTGAGTTTTCTTCACCACGAATTGCATAAGTGGCAAAGCGTTTGCCATTAGTTACGTTCCATACATGGATTTCTTCATATTCGCGGATGCCAGCTAGATCCATCAGAACGCCATCAATTGCACAAGAACCTTCATAATGAAGTTCAGCATGAGTTACTACCGCACGATGAATTTTGCATTTTAATAAACGAGATAGCATGGCTAGCGTCTCCTTGGTCGACCAGGATAGGTCTTAGGGTTAAATCAATCACTTGATACAGAGTGCAATAAAGCAACTGCTGCGCATTTTGCTCTTAAATGAGCGTCAAGGCAAGATGGATTATTCAGTAATGCAGGTTTTTATCAGCCCGGTTTGTAAGCATTAATCTGGTTCATGGCCTGCTGTATTTCACCATTAACCAGTAACTTGATTTTACTTAATGTATGGCTAATCGCATCATCCATAAGCTCTTGCTCACTGCGCGGGGCTTTGCTGAGGACATGTCCTGAAACACGCTCTTTAGAACCTGGATGTCCAATACCAATACGCAAACGATGGAAGTCAGGACCGGTATGCGGAGTAATGTCCCGAAGCCCGTTATGTCCGCCGTGGCCACCACCTGTTTTCAGCCGGATAATACCAGGATTCATATCGAGTTCGTCATGCGCTACTAGCATTGACTGGGGAGTAATTTGATAGAATTTTGCGAAGGGTACCACACTCTGCCCCGAACGGTTCATAAATGTAGTGGGTAACAAGAGTCGGATATCTTGTCCTTCGATTTGACCACGACCGCTAATTCCATGGAATTTAGGATCATTTTTAAGAGTAATACCATATTGTTCTGCCAGACGTTCGACAAACCAGAATCCGGCATTATGGCGGGTTTGGGCATACTCAGTACCTGGGTTGCCCAAACCAATAATCAGTGAAATGTTAGACACTAATTTTGCCTTTTAGCACTTATGCGCGTTTAAAATCAGCGTGCATAGGTGTATTTTTAGCTGGGTGACGCTGAAGCGCTTGAATTTTTACGCTTTCAGTTTTGTCGCCTACAACAATTTCAATAACTTCTTCAAAAAAAGCATTGTTTTCTAAAGCTTTTACAAGCTGACGAAGTTCTAGGGTAATTGCTACAGGTTCAGCATCACCACCATAGATAATTGCTGGAAGTTGAGCAGCATGACGAAGGCGGCGGCTCGCACCTTTCCCTTGTACGTCTGCAGCACGCGCTTGAGCGTTTAATGTAAAATTAGCCATGAGATATTCCTCATTGAGTTTAAGTTAAACCAGACTTGCGACCAGTCTGGTGAATAGAAAACCCCAGCTTATGCCAGGGTTTATAAAAAATCTGCGCTATTATAAGTAACTATCGAACATTGCGCTAATAGATTCTTCGTTATTGATACGACGAATTGTTTCAGCAACCATGCTAGCTACCGATACCTGACGAATTTTGCCAAGCTCAAGTGCTTCTTGTGAAAGAGGAATTGTGTCACATACGACCAGCTCATCAATCACAGAGTTCTTCAGGTTTTCAAGTGCCTTACCAGATAATACCGGGTGAGTTGCATAAGCAACCACTTTACGGGCACCGAAAGTTTTCAATGCATCAGCTGCTTTACAAAGCGTACCGGCAGTATCAACCATGTCATCAACAATGACACAATCACGGTCTTTTACATCACCAATCAGATGCATTACCTGTGATTCATTGGCTTTTTGACGACGCTTGTCAATAATGGCCAGATCGATATCACCCATCTGTTTTGCAACTGCGCGTGCACGTACAACACCACCTACGTCAGGTGAAACCACCATCAGGTTATGATGTGACTGTTGACGAAGATCAGCAAGCAGTGCAGGGGTACCATAGATATTATCTACAGGAATATCGAAGAAACCCTGGATCTGGTCGGCATGCAGGTCAATCATCACTACACGGTCTATACCGACAGTGGTGAGCATGTCAGCAACAACTTTAGCAGTAATAGGCACACGAGCAGAACGTGGACGACGGTCTTGACGAGCATAACCGAAGTAAGGAATGACAGCAGTAATACGACCAGCGCTTGCACGGCGCAATGAATCAGCCATAACCAGAATTTCCATCAGGTTATCGTTGGTCGGTGCACAGGTAGGCTGAACAATAAAGACGTCTTTACCACGTACATTTTCAGTAATTTCTACTGCAATTTCACCATCAGAGAAACGGCCTACAGAAGCAGCTCCCAACGGAATGTGTAAATGGCTTACGACTTTTTGAGCGAATTGTGGATGAGCGTTTCCACTAAAAACGACAAGATTGGGCATGAAGCACCCTTGGCGGTTGGCATGTATGGAATGAGATGGCAGGGGTAGCTGGATTCGAACCAACGAATGGCGGGATCAAAACCCGCTGCCTTACCACTTGGCGATACCCCTAATGCGGCAGAACTTTAATATTTTTGCATGGTTATGTCAAGGTAAATTAACACGAACTTGCAAATGAACGTTCTATCTTTTTACAGGAAAATGGCAGGGGCGGCTGGATTCGAACCAACGGATGGCGAGATCAAAACCCGCTGCCTTACCACTTGG
>NZ_JFCC01000009.1:0-92226 GCF_000582925.1 Acinetobacter sp. 1294596
GGGGATCTGTTCCAGGCCATCGAAGACCTCGACATCCAGCCCTCTGAAGTCTGGAAAGGCCTCGAATACCTGACCGATGCAGGCCAGACCAATGAACTCGGCCTGCTCGCTGCCGGGCTCGGTCTTGAACACTACCTCGACCTGCGTGCCGATGAGGCAGATGCCAAGGCCGGTATTACTGGCGGCACTCCCCGTACCATCGAAGGCCCGCTCTATGTGGCCGGTGCCCCTGAGTCTGTCGGCTTTGCCCGTATGGATGACGGCTCCGAGTCCGACAAGGTCGACACTCTGATCATTGAAGGCACAGTTACTGATACAGAGGGCAATATTATTGAAGGAGCCAAGGTAGAAGTCTGGCATGCCAACAGCCTGGGGAACTATTCATTCTTTGACAAGTCCCAGTCCGACTTTAACCTGCGCCGTACCATCCTTACAGATGCAGATGGTAAATATGTTGCCCTGACCACCATGCCGGTAGGTTATGGCTGCCCGCCAGAAGGCACTACTCAGGCGCTTTTAAACAAGCTCGGCCGTCATGGTAACCGCCCTTCTCATGTGCACTACTTTGTATCGGCACCGGGTTACCGCAAGCTCACCACACAGTTCAATATTGAAGGTGACGAGTATCTGTGGGATGACTTTGCCTTTGCTACCCGTGACGGGCTGGTTGCAACAGCAACAGATGTGACTGATGAAGCTGAAATAGCCCGTCTTGAACTGGACAAGCCATTCAAGCACATCACTTTTAATGTTGAGCTCGTGAAAGAAGCAGACACTGCCCCTTCTAGCGAAGTTGAACGACGCCGCGCAAGCGCTTAAGCGTTATAGAGATACCGGGTTCAGCTATTTTTAGCTAAACCCGGTGGCTTCCACAAATTTGGAAAGTCGGAGAACGGACATGCCACGTATTCCTGTAATCAATACCAGCCACCTTGACCGTATTGATGAATTACTTGTAGACAATTTTGAAACTGGTGAATTTAAACTTCACCGCTCAGTCTTTACAGATCAGGCGCTGTTTGATCTGGAAATGAAATATATCTTTGAAGGCAACTGGGTATACTTGGCACATGAGAGCCAGATTCCGAACAATAACGACTATTACACTACCCATATTGGCCGTCAGCCGATCATCATTGCACGTAACCGTACCGGTGAACTGAATGCTATGATCAATGCCTGTTCGCACCGCGGTGCACAGCTTTGCCGTTACAAGCGCGGCAACAAGGCCACTTATACCTGTCCATTCCACGGCTGGACATTTAATAACTCTGGTAAGCTGCTTAAAGTAAAAGATCCGGCAGATGCAGGTTATTCTGACTGTTTCAATAAAGACGGTTCACATGACCTAAAGAAAGTGGCACGTTTTGAAAACTATAAGGGTTTCCTGTTTGGCAGTTTAAATGCTGATGTACCCCCTCTTGAAGAATTTCTGGGTGAAGCTACCAAAATTATTGACATGATTGTTGGCCAGTCTGATGAAGGACTGGAAATTCTGCGTGGTGCATCGACTTACACCTATGAAGGGAACTGGAAGCTTACTGCAGAAAACGGAGCCGATGGCTACCACGTTTCTGCCGTGCACTGGAATTATGCCGCGACAACCCAGCAACGCAAGGAAAAACAGGCTGGTGATAATGTTCGGGCCATGAGTGCAGGCGCATGGGGCAAGCAAGGTGGGGGTTCTTATGGTTTTGAAAATGGCCATATGTTGCTCTGGACCCAATGGGCCAATCCGGAAGACCGTCCCAACTACAGCAAGGCTGAAGAATACACCGAGCGTTATGGCGCTGCGATGTCCAAATGGATGATTGAACGCTCACGAAATTTATGTCTGTATCCAAATGTCTACCTGATGGATCAGTTTGGCTCACAAATCCGGGTATTACGTCCCCTAGCAGTAAATAAAACTGAAGTAACCATTTACTGTATCGCCCCTAAAGGTGAATCACCTGAAGCCCGTACACGCCGCATTCGCCAGTATGAAGATTTCTTCAATGCTTCTGGCATGGCAACTCCGGATGACCTTGAAGAATTCCGTGCCTGCCAGGCAGGATATGCCGGCATTGAACTGGAATGGAACGATATGTGCCGTGGATCTAAGCACTGGGTACAAGGACCAGATGATGCAGCTAATGAAATTGGTTTAAAACCGAAACTTTCCGGCATTAAAACTGAAGATGAAGGACTGTATCTGGCCCAGCATCAGCACTGGTTACATGAGATGAAGAAAGCCATTGCAGCAGAAAAGGTGCTGGCTGATCAAGGAGAGAACGCATGAATGCAACAGCGAACCTCGAAACCGTAACACTGGAACAGGTCAGCCAGTTTCTTTTTAAAGAAGCCCGTTTTCTGGATGATGAACAGTGGGATGAATGGCTGGCCTGCTATGCGCCGGAGGCTTCTTTCTGGATGCCTGCCTGGGATGATGATGACAAACTCACTGAAGACCCGCAGTCTGAAATCTCCCTGATTTACTACCCTGACCGTCAAGGGCTTGAAGACCGGATTTTCCGAATTAAAACAGAACGTTCAAGTGCCACCATGCCTGACACCCGTACCAGTCACAATATTTCAAATATTGAAATAGTTGAACGTGAAGGTAGCAAGGTCACAGTACGTTTTAACTGGAATACTTTGAGTTACCGTTATAAAACCAGCTACAGCTATTTTGGTATGTCACGTTATGTGATTGATTTTTCAGGTAATGAAGCAAAAATCCTGAGCAAATATGTAGTGCTTAAGAACGACTATATCAATCAAGTCATTGATATCTACCATATCTAACATGTATCAAATCTCAGCCAAACGGAATGTTGGCTGAGCGCTCCAGTTTTAATATTTCTGCAGGATTCAAGCCATGTCAAACCACAATGTAGCACTTCAATTTGAAGATGGCGTTACCCGATTCATCAGTGTTGCTCAGGGTGAAACTCTGTCAGATGCAGCTTATCGCCAAAAAATCAATATTCCTCTGGATTGCCGTGATGGCGCATGTGGTACATGTCGTGCATTCTGTGAATCTGGTAGCTATGACATGCCAGAAGAAAACTATATTGAAGATGCACTTACACCGGAAGAAGCCGAAGAAGGTTATATTCTGGCCTGTCAGTGCCGCCCTACTTCAGATGCCGTATTTCAGATCCAGGCATCTTCAGATGTATGTAAAACTGAAATCCATAAATTTCAGGGTACTCTATCACGGGTTGAAAACCTGTCTGACTCGACAATTACATTTGATATTAAACTTGATGAAGGCCAGCCAGATATTCATTTTCTGGCTGGGCAGTATGTTAATGTTGAGATTCCGGGAACTACGGAAACCCGTTCCTATTCTTTTAGCTCAAAACCGGGCAATCGCCTGACTGGTTTTGTTGTGCGTAATGTGCCCAATGGCAAAATGAGCGAGTTTCTAAGCAAAACTGTAAAACCGGGCGACAAGATGAGTTTTACTGGTCCATTTGGCAGTTTTTACCTGCGTAATAATAACCGCCCGGTCCTCATGTTGGCAGGCGGCACAGGTATAGCACCGTTCATGTCAATGCTACAGGTACTGGAAGAAAAGGGCTGTGAACAGCCTGTACGTCTGGTTTTTGGTGTAACCAATGACTTTGATCTGGTAGCTCTTGAAAAACTTGATGAGCTTCAGGAAAAATTTCCGTGGTTTGAATACTGCACAGTTGTAGCTAACCCGGAAAGCCTGCATGAACGTAAGGGATATGTGACCAATCATATTGATCATGGCTGGTTAAATAGCGGTGATGTAGATATTTATCTTTGCGGACCAGTGCCAATGGTCGAGGCAGTACGCGGCTGGCTGGACGCTGAAGGTGTCAAACCTGCAAACTTCCTGTTTGAAAAATTCTCTGCAAATTAATCTCTGTGGAGAAGCTTATGAATATGCAAAGATTTAATAATAAAGTAGTCATTGTTACTGGGGCAGCTCAAGGCATTGGTCGTGGAGTAGCTTTGCGTGTAGCGGCAGAAGGTGCTCAGGTAGTGATGGCAGACCGCTCTGACTATGTAGAAGAAGTATCAGCCGAAATTAAAGCGGCGGGGGGTAAAGCTGTCACCATTCAGGCAGATCTGGAAACTTTTGCCGGTGCTCAGGCAGTCGTGAGTAAGGCAGTGGAAACTTATGGTCGTGTTGATGTACTGATCAATAATGTGGGTGGTGCCATCTGGATGAAACCTTTTCAGGAATTTTCTGAAGAGGAAATTATCAAGGAAGTAAACCGTTCACTTTTCCCGACTTTATGGTGCTGTCGTGCAGTTTTACCAGAAATGATTAAAAATCAGTCCGGTGTTATTGTTAATGTCTCTTCTATCGCTACCCGTGGTATTAATCGTATTCCCTACTCCGCTTCTAAAGGTGGTGTAAATGCCATAACAGCATCTTTAGCATTTGAACATGCCAAAGATGGAATCCGGGTCAATGCTGTAGCGACAGGCGGAACTGAGGCACCTCCACGGAAAGTGCCCCGGAATGACAGCCCACTTTCAGACGCTGAAAAACACTGGATGCAGGAAGTGGTTGACCAGACGATTGACCGGTCTTTAATGCACCGCTATGGAACTATTCAGGAACAAGTAAATGCCATTGTTTTTCTGGCTTCTGACGAGTCATCGTATATTACCGGCAGTGTCATACCGGTAGGTGGAGGTGATCAGGGTTAAACCTGATCTTATATAAAAAGATTCAACAGGATCATTGAATTTAATTGCATGGAGGCGAATGCGCAATGGCAACCCTGTTCAGGACATTAAAAGCAGACTGGTCAATTTCAGCAACTGTCGCAGGATTTCTGGCAGTGCTGATTTCTTATTCAGGTCCTTTAATTATTTTTTTCCAGGCGGCACAACAGGCTAATGTTTCTAGTGCCATGATGATTTCATGGATCTGGGGAATTTCGATCGGCGCAGCAGTTGCAGGAATTTACCTGTCCATACGTTATAAAACTCCGGTAATTACTGCCTGGTCTGCTCCGGGAACTGCCCTGCTGGTCACGTTATTCCCTCATATTTCCCTAAATGAGGCAGTAGGCGCCTATATCACTTCTGCATTAGTAATTTTTGCCATCGGTGCCACCGGCTATTTTGATAAATTATTGAAATGGATTCCTCAAGATGTAGCAGCTGGCATGATGGCGGGGATTTTATTCCAGTTCGGTCTGGGACTGTTTAAAGCTACAGATAGCATGCCCATCATTGTATTTGGCATGCTAGGGGTTTATCTGGTCGCAAAACGTTTAAGTCCACGCTATGCAATGATCTGGGTTTTAGTGTCTGGCATCGGTCTAAGTCTTATTCTTGGAAAAATGAATCCAGTTGAAATGAATTTTTCCCTTGCCATTCCACAATTCATCATGCCTGAGTGGTCATGGAATTCCACATTAAACCTGACTATTCCACTGATTCTGGTCAGCCTGTCCGGACAGTTTTTACCGGGTATGGCAATTATGAAACTGAGCGGCTATGACACGCCGGCCAAACCGATTATCAGTGTTACCAGTATTGCCTCTCTTGCTGTGGCCTGTGTAGGGGGTATCACTATTGTACTGGCTTCAATCACGGCAGCATTATGTATGGGTAAAGATGCCCATGAACTTAAAGACAAGCGTTATATTGCCGGGATCGCCAATGGTATTTTCTACATTTTGGGCGGTCTGTTCGCTGGCAGTATTGTCATGCTTTTTAGTTTGTTACCCAAGGAACTGGTAGCTGCATTGGCAGGACTTGCATTATTAGGAGCGATTGCCACCAATATTAGTATGGCAATGAAAAATGATGCTCAGCGGGATGCAGCGCTGATTACATTTTTAGCCACTGCCTCTGGCATGCATTTTCTGGGTCTCAGCTCGGTTTTCTGGGGTATCTGTATTGGTGTAATTGCACATCTGGTACTGAGTAAACATGAGCCAAGTACGGCTGCTGTGGCTTCTACGCAAAGCTCAAAAAGCTGAAACAGGTTATCTATTTGACTAGGACATATTATGATTGATAAAAGCAGGACTTCCTTAGCCGAAGTGCTTTCACAGATTAAAGACGGCTCTACCATCATGATTGGCGGCTTCGGTACAGCCGGCCAGCCAGCTGAACTCATCGATGGCCTGATCGAGCTTGGCGTGCAGGATCTGGTCATTGTAAATAACAACGCCGGTAACGGTGATTATGGTCTGGCCAAACTGCTCAAGTCAGGTGCTGTACGTAAAATCATCTGCTCCTTCCCACGCCAGTCCGACTCCTGGGTTTTCGATGAACTCTACCGTGCCGGCAAGATCGAACTGGAGCTGGTTCCGCAGGGTAATCTGGCCTGCCGCATCCAGGCGGCCGGTATGGGCCTTGGCCCCATTTATACACCTACCGGCTTCGGCACCCTGCTGGCCGAAGGCAAGCCTACCCTGCAACACGAAGGCAAGGACTATGTGCTGGAAAACCCGATCAGGGCTGACTTCGCCCTGATCAAGGCTCATCAGGGTGACCGCTGGGGCAACCTGGTCTACCGTAAATCTGCACGCAATTTCGGTCCGATTATGGCCATGGCAGCCGAGGTCACCATTGCCCAGGTCTCCGAGGTGGTAGAGCTGGGTGCACTGGATCCGGAACATATCGTGACCCCGGGAATCTTTGTCCAGCATGTCGTGGCGGTCACGCCATCGAGCCCGAATACCCACGCATAAGCCGCCAAGGAGAATATGATGAGCTATACCAAACTGACCCGTGACCAGATTGCAGCCCGGGTTGCCCAAGATATTCCGGATGGTGCCTATGTCAACCTGGGTATTGGCCTGCCGACCAGAATTGCCAGTTACCTGCCAGAAGACAAGGATGTATTCCTGCACTCGGAAAACGGCCTACTGGCCTTTGGTCCGCCACCGGCAGCGGGTGAAGAAGACCCGGAACTGATCAATGCTGGCAAGGAATACGTCACCATGCTGCAAGGTGGTGCCTTTTTTCATCACGGTGACTCGTTTGCCATGATGCGTGGTGGTCATCTGGATATTTGTGTACTCGGCGCTTTTCAGGTGGCTGAAAATGGTGATCTGGCCAACTGGCATACCGGAGCGGCAGATGCCATCCCGGCAGTTGGTGGGGCAATGGACCTGGCTGTAGGTGCCAAGAAAGTATTTGTAACCACGGACCATGTCACCAAAAAAGGTGAACCAAAAATTGTGGCCGAACTCAGCTACCCGGCAACCGGCCTGAAATGTGTTGACCGTATCTATACCGACCTATGCGTGATTGATGTCAGTGCGGAAGGTCTGAAGGTCATCGAGAAAGTCGACGGGCTGTCTTTTGACGAGCTGCAGTCACTGACCGGTGCCCGCCTGCTTGATGCCACCTCAAATTGATAGATTCACTGTCCCCATGCAGCAGAGAATAGAAGGTCAGAACCCATGAAGAATGCTTATATTGTTGATGCCATCCGTACTCCCTTTGGCCGTTATGGCGGCGGTCTGGCAGCCGTCCGTGCTGATGACCTCGGTGCCGTACCGATTCAGGCCTTGATGCAGCGTAACCCGGGCGTGGACTGGAGCCAGCTCGATGATGTGATCTATGGTTGTGCCAATCAGGCGGGTGAAGACAACCGTAATGTCGGCCGCATGTCAGCCCTGCTGGCAGGCCTGCCATATCAGGTACCAGCCACGACGGTTAACCGGCTGTGTGGCTCGTCCATGGATACCATCGCCATGGCAGCGCGTGCCATCAAGGCCGGAGAAACCCATCTGGTCATTGCCGGTGGGGTAGAAAGCATGACCCGTGCGCCCTTTGTCATGGGCAAGGCTGAATCGGCTTTTAGCCGCAGCCAGAAGATTGAAGACACCACCATGGGCTGGCGGTTTATCAATCCCAGGCTGAAAGAAATGTATGGTGTTGAAACCATGCCACAAACTGCCGAGAATGTCGCTGAGCAGTTTGGCATTAACCGGGCAGATCAGGACCGCTTTGCCCTGACCAGCCAGCAGCGCACGGCTGCCGCCCAGCAGCGAGGTTTCTTCGCACACGAGCTGACCCCGGTAACGATACCGCAGCGTAAGGGGGAAGCAGTAGTGGTTGATAGCGATGAACATCCACGTGCCTCAACCACGCTTGAGGGCCTGACCCGGCTTAAACCTGTAGTCAAGGCAGAAGGCACGGTCACTGCGGGCAATGCTTCAGGAATTAATGATGGTGCAGCCGCAGTACTGGTGGCTTCAGATGAGGCTGTTGCCCGGTACCAGCTCAAGCCGCGTGCCAGAATTGTTGCGGCGACCACGGTAGGCGTTGAACCCCGGATTATGGGCTTTGCCCCGGCTCCGGCGATCCGGAAACTGCTGGACCAGACGGGCATGAGTCTTGAGCAGATGGATGTGATCGAGCTGAATGAAGCATTTGCGGCACAGGTACTGGCCTGCACCCGGGATTTAGGATTGCCGGATGACAGTATCAAGGTGAATCCGAATGGGGGTGCAATTGCGCTAGGTCATCCACTGGGTGCTTCGGGAGCGCGGCTGGTGACCACTGCACTCAATCAGCTGGAGCAGAGTAATGGCCGTTATGCACTGTGTTCGATGTGTATCGGGGTCGGTCAGGGTATCGCCATGATTATTGAACGGGTTTAAACAATTTCAAGGAAATTATAATGCCAACATTTACTTTAAATGATATTGCCCTGCACTATCAGACTTTTGGCGATACAGACAAGTCGGCACTAATTTTTTCCAACTCGCTTGGAACTAATTTGAGTATGTGGCAGCAGCAACTAGATTACTTCAAAGCTCACTTTTTTGTCATATGCTATGACACACGCGGCCATGGCAGCTCCTCTGCACCTCAAGGTCCTTATACGCTTGAACAATTAGGTCTGGATGTTATTCACCTGCTTGACCACCTTAAAATACAGACCGCCAGCTTTTGTGGAATTTCCATGGGCGGCCTGACAGGACAATGGCTTGCGATCCATTATCCTGAACGCTTTAATCACGTTGTAGTCTGCAATACAGCAGCAAAAATTGGACAGGAACAGGCTTGGCTGGAACGCGCCAGTTTGGTCCGTGAACAGGGCTTAAAGCCTATTGCTGCAACTGCTGCTTCACGCTGGTTTACCGAACCCTTTATCCAGAGCCAAACAGCAATTGTAAAGCACTTGAGTAACGACCTGGCAGCTGGCAGCTCCGAAGGTTATGCAAGCTGTTGTGAGGCTCTGGCTAAAGCGGATTTACGTGATCAGCTTAAAGAGATTAAAGTGCCAGTATTAATTGTTGCAGGTACAGCAGATCCGGTCACTACCGTAGAAGATGCTGAATTTATGCTTGAGCGTATTCCAAATGCTCAACTTGCCAAAATAAATGCTTCTCATATTTCAAATATTGAACAGCCTGAAATATTTAATCAGATAATCTCAGATTTTATAAGATAATTTAAAATCTCATTTTCTTTTTAAATTTCAAAACCGGATAAATTAATTTATCCGGTTTTTTATTAAAATTTTTATTAAGTTAAAATAATTTTATACATTTTTATTTTACTCTATCTATAAAATATTTTTTATATAACTATAAAAATAATATATAAATTTCTATTTTCCTTAATATGATAAATGTTTTTAAGATCAAATAATTAAATAATAAGTTTTAGTTATACCTTTATTACATAAATATATACTGATTAAGTTTTTGACTTAATACAAGCTACCGCCTAATTTATCAGCATAATTACTCAGTACTTCACAGATTGGAGGTGAAGAATGAATAAAAGTCAGATCAATATTCATGATCTTATAGACTATGCGAAATTTACGCCTTTTCATTGGAAGGTATTAATTTTATGTCTGATCATTATTATCTTTGATGGTTATGACTTGGTTATTTATGGGGTCGCACTACCGCTATTAATGCAGCAATGGTCATTATCGGCAGTACAAGCAGGCTTACTGGCCAGTGCAGCATTATTTGGAATGATGTTTTGTGCCATGATTTTTGGCACGCTGTCTGACAAACTGGGCCGCAAGAAAACTATTTTAATCTGTGTTTCACTGTTTAGTGGTTTTACTTTTATGGGCGCTTTTGCCAGTGGTCCTGTCGAATTTGCAATATTACGCTTTATTGCCGGGTTAGGTATCGGAGGGGTTATGCCAAATGTTGTAGCCCTTATGACAGAATATGCACCAAAGAAAATTCGCAGTACTTTAGTCGCAATCATGTTTAGTGGCTATGCCATTGGCGGTATGGTATCTGCCTTACTTGGTGCCTGGTTAGTCAAAGATCATGGTTGGCAGATTATGTTTTACATAGCGGGTATTCCTTTACTGTTTTTACCTTTACTCTGGAAACTTCTGCCTGAATCTCTTGCATTCCTGATCAAGTCCCAAGACGAGCAACAAGCTAAAAATATTGTTCAGAAATTATCTCCTCAGCTAGCTGTAGGGTCTGAGACTGAACTTTATTTAAATGAAAACATTGATCATCAGGGTGCACCTGTTCGTGCCTTATTTCAGCGTGGACGTACCTTCAGTACATTCATGTTCTGGATAGCCTTTTTCATGTGTCTATTGATGGTTTACGCTTTAGGAAGCTGGTTGCCAAAACTGATGTTGCAAGCGGGCTATTCACTAGGTGCCAGCATGCTGTTTCTGTTTGCCTTAAATATTGGGGGAATGGTAGGAGCAATTGGTGGTGGAGTACTGGCAGACAGATTCCATCTGAAACCTGTCATTACTACCATGTTTATATTAGGTGCTCTTGCCCTGATCTTACTAGGTTTCAACAGCCCGCAATTTGTGCTGTATAGCTTGATTGCGATTGCTGGCGCGGCAACCATCGGATCGCAAATTCTACTTTATACTTTTGTCGCACAGTTTTATCCAACAGCTGTACGTTCAACTGGTTTGGGATGGGCATCCGGTATAGGCAGGATTGGTGCAATTGTTGGACCTGTATTAACGGGCGCCTTACTTACACTGGAATTACCACATCAGATGAATTTTTTAGCGATTGCTATTCCCGGTATTATTGCTGCCCTAGCAATTTTTCTGGTCAATTTAAAAGTATCTGTAACCGCTACCCCTGCTCCACCTTTAAATACAACGACCTCATTAAATACTTAACTTATCTATGTGCCCAGGATGGGCACATTATTTCAAGAAATGGAACTAAACTCTATGAATGAATTAAAAACTAAACATCTTGCAGTTTCTTCAGGGGTTATGCTGGCAGCATTTACGGCATCTCTACCGCTTTGGGCAGCTGAATCTCCGCTAGGTAATCAGGATACAGCAGTTCATCAGAGTACACCGCTTCCAGAGAATATTGCAGGAAATCCCGTACAGCAAAACAAAGCTTCTACTGCTGCTCCAAGTTTACCTGTACTTTTTCCAGTTAAAGATGAATGGAAATTTACCTTAAAAAATGCATATATTGATCGTAACTTTGAACGTTCTGATTTAAAAGATACCGGCAGCTGGTCACAGTCTGCTTCTTTGTTCTATAAATCCAGAATGATTGACACCCCACTTGAGATTGCAGGACTGCCAGTCAAAATTGGTGCAGATGCCTCAGTACAGTACGCGGTACGTTTAAGTTCAGACAAACACGTTGCCGATACTGTTCTACCTTTTGATCCGGTAACTCAAACGCAAGCACGCGACTTTTTAAAATATGGCGCTACCTTAAAACTGGGTTATGACAGAACATTGCTCAGTTTGGGTGAGTTATGGCTGGATTTACCGGTTACTGCTGTAGATGCCAGCCGGCAACTATTAACGTCCTATTGGGGAGCTAATCTTAAATCACAACTGACCGACCAGTTAAATCTGGAAATTGGCCGCATTACCAAGGTTTCGCCGCGCAATGAAGAAGACTTCCGCAAGTTTTCTTTTACTTCAAATGGCATAACCGAATTTTCTGATGGCTTAAACTATATTGACCTGCGTTATCAGATCATGCCAAATCTTAAAGCAGAATATTATTTTGGTAATCTGGAAAATCTATATAACAAGCATTACCTTGGTCTGGATCATACCTGGAAACAACCAGAGTTTTCAGTTAACTCACGCTTTAAATATTTTAATGCTCAAGATACCGGAAATAATTTTAACATAGATGCACAAAATGTAGGTCTACTAGAAACTCTCAAGATTAAAAACCATAGCTTTGGTATCGGTTACCAGCAAATTATTGGTGAGTCTGCTTATCCGCTTCCAGACGGTTTCTTGCCAGAAACTTATTTTATTAACTGGAATACCACCGGTTTCTTCAAGCAAGATGAAAAGTCATATCACTTTATCTACGGTTATGATTTTAAAGACCATGTACCGGGCCTGAATACGACACTGAAGTATGTATATGGCAATGACTTTAAAACCGCAGATGGTCGAGAAAACAAGGAAAGTGAGTCAAATATTATTGTAAATTATGCATTCCAGCAGCCTGCGCTGAAGGGTGTAGCTCTGCAATATATTCTGATTAATTACGACGTCAAATACGGTAATGACTTTACCGAGAACCGGTTCTTTGTAAATTACACCAAGAAATTTTAAGCTTGCTTAAATATACTTCAAAGCCAGAAGTCCTAAAATTTCATATTTTAGGGCTTGTTTTTTTACCTGTAATTAAAAGTCTTTTTATATTTATAATAAAAATGCCGAATTAATGCCCATATATTTACTAAAATTTCTCATATGGCTACTTTTTAATATTTAATCTCTATAATTGCCAATGCTAACTACTGTGTATATCTTCTTCCTATATAGAAGAAGAGAAAATACGATCATTTATATATTTTAAATAATGATTATCTAGCAAATAGTACAACTGGCATAGCCATAAGGATATCTAGATGAGTGAAGTCATATATACGAAAGAAGAAAAACGGAAACGGGTCTTGGGAATTGTCGGGGCTTCCTCCGGTAACCTGGTGGAATGGTTCGATTTTTATATTTATGCTGTTTTTGCCATGTATTTCCAGCATGCACTTACTGCACCAGATATGACTTCTACCGCACAGGGTATTTATGTCTGGGGAGTATTTGCGGCAAGTTTCTTTATGCGTCCAATCGGTAGCTGGCTTTTTGGCCGTATTGCTGATACCCGGGGCCGTAAACAGTCGATGGTTATTTCTATCAGTTTGATGGCTATCAGTTCCTTCCTTTTCGCCTTACTGCCTACATATGAACAGGTAGGTATGGCAGCTCCATTTTTATTATTACTGGTTCGACTGTTACAAGGTTTATCGGTTGGGGGCGAGTACGGAGCGGTTGCAACCTATATGAGCGAGATTGCATTAAAAGGCCAGCGTGGTTTTTATGCTTCTTTTCAGTATGTCACTCTCTCCGGCGGTCAACTTCTAGCGAGTCTGCTGGGTGTGATCCTGCTTGCTTTTATGAGTGAACAGCAGTTAATGGACGGCGGCTGGCGCATTCCGTTCGTCATCGGGGGTATTACCGCCATTATTTCTTTGCTGGCCCGTAGCCGTCTTGAAGAAACTCTGTCACATGAAGACAGTGAGCGTAAAGAGTCTGGTAGCCTGCGTGCATTATTTCAAAAACACTGGAAAACCTTTTTACTGGTGGTTGGCTATACCTCGGCAGGTTCATTAACTTTCTATGTTATTACTGTTTATTCAAAAACCTACCTGACCAATATCGGTATTGATGGCAAGACTGTCGGTTTTATGATGACCTGTGCCCTATTTGTATTTATGCTGGCGCAGCCGATATTCGGTATGATTTCCGACCGGATTGGACGACGGGCCTCTATGCTGCTGTTTAGTGCCACCAGTGCTATCTTTATCTATCCAGTAATGGTTGTCGGGATGCGACACTTCAGCTACTCACCTGTAATCGTAACGCTCCTGCTTATTTTCCTGATGATGCTGCTAAGCTTCTATACGTCTATTAGTGGCCTGGTTAAAGCAGAAATGTTCCCGACCCATGTTCGTGCACTTGGTGTCGGTTTCTCTTATGCAGTAGGTAATGCATTATTTGGAGGTTCAGCTCCAGCCGTTGCTTTAAAATTTAAAGAAGCAGGGTTTGAAAATACTTTCTTCGTTTATGTTATTGTCATGCTTGTTATCTGTTTCCTGTGTAGTTTTGCACTACCAAAAGAACCAGAATATCTTCATCATGACCACTAATTAATACATATAAAAAAACCTGTCTAATGACAGGTTTTTTTATATTTTAAGATATGAAGTCTAGAAAACTTTAAGGCTCAGGTATCCAGCATATTTAAGATGAGTGCCATGACCTGTTCTGTTTTCTCTGCATGTAACCAGTGGCCTGCCTCAACCTCTTCAATCCGTGCAAATGGAAACTGCTGGTGAATTGCCTGAAAATGTTTTTCTTTGGAAATATAAGGTGATTTGCTACCTTTGATGAATAAGGTTGGAATGGATGAGGGCTCAATAGTTTCCCATGCCAGAATATTCGGGTAATTGTTCGCCAGAGCATCGACATTAAACAGCCAGTGCCCAGCCTTAAAGGATTTCATCAGGAACTGTATAACCATTTCTTCCTGAAGGTATTCACGCATAATTGTCATTGCTTCAGGTCGGGTTTGTACATTACTGGCTTCTACCGCTTTTAATGCCTTAAAAATCTGCTCATGTTCACCATGATTACTATGCACAGGTGAAATGTCCAGTACGATCAACTTTTCTACCCACTCCGGTCTTAAAGCCGCAATTTTCATCACAACTTTTCCGCCCATAGAGTGCCCGATCAGAATGACTTTCTCCAGTTTAAAGGGTTCTAAAGTTTCGATTACATCTTGTGCCATCAGTTCGTAATTATGTTCGGCCGAATGCCCAGACTGTCCATGATTCCTCAAATCCAGCTGAAAAATATCACGGTCTTTTATACCCCGTGCCAGCATATTCAAATTACTGTAACTACCAAATAAACCATGCAACAATACAACTGGAGTTTGTGTAGTGGCCTCAGAAGCAGTTTGTATATGATGATGTAATTGCACAAAACTATCCTTTGAATGGCTGAACAATAAGTTCAAGCATAACATGCCTGACTGTGAGCTCATGTGGCAAAAAATGTTTCTACAATAACCCCTCTAAGTTTCAAGCCAGCACTTTATATTTACCAAATACA
Source organism: Acinetobacter sp. 1294596 (assembly GCF_000582925.1). Classification (NCBI taxonomy): domain Bacteria; kingdom Pseudomonadati; phylum Pseudomonadota; class Gammaproteobacteria; order Moraxellales; family Moraxellaceae; genus Acinetobacter; species Acinetobacter sp. 1294596. Next base: position 15,083 of record NZ_JFCC01000009.1, read on the forward strand.
CTCGAATTGTTTACCAAGTTGCATATTTCATTCCTTTAGAGTTGGCTAGATTAGTACCAAATTATTTTCTTATTTTTAAATTTAGTCATATTCAAATAATAAAGGAGCCTTTTCATGCCGGAACGCTATGTGCGCTACCATCCCGGAGTAGAACAAAAACAGCCAGATGAGGACCGTCTGATTCAGGAAATTGTCGAGCAGATGGCTGAAACAAACTGTAAAGTCTTTGATAAACACCGTCATGCTGTCCGTGATGCTCATGCAAAATCACATGGATTCTTAAAAGGAATTTTGAAGGTTCCTGAACATTTGCCTGAACATTTGCGCCAAGGCCTGTTCGCTCACCCTGGCCATTATGATGTTATGGTGCGTCTTTCTGCTGCCCCGGGAGATTTGCGTAGCGATAAGATTCCGGCACCTCATGGCTTTGCTCTTAAAATTTTAAATGTTCCCGGACACCGGTTACTTCCTGATGATCCCAGTGATGGTCATAATCAGGATTTTTTAATGGTCAATATACCGGTACTGGCTTTCGGGACAGTACGAAAATATAAACAGATGCTGCCTTTCATTACTCAAGGCGAGCAGGCACCTGAGAGTATGATGCGCGGTATGCGTTCAGTATTACGTGGCGTTAATCAGTTAGTAGAATCTGCAGGAGTTCCCGCGCCTGCAACTTTGCAAGGTCTGGCTCGCAGCCAGAACCACATATTAGGTGAGACCTATCATACAATGGCTGCATTACGCTATGGCGATTATATTGCCAAGATTAGTATTGCCCCTGAGTCCGATTCAGTAAAAACACTTACAGGACAACAGATGCAGATTGAATCCGAGTCCACCATCCGTGATCTGGTCAGGGATTTTTTTAAACATACTACTGCTGATTACGTAATACGTGCGCAACTTTGTACTGATCTTGAACGGATGCCAGTTGAGGATGCAGCAGTTTTATGGCGTGAAGAAGAATCTCCACATCAGAATATTGGTATTCTGCATTTTCCCCAACAGGATACTTTTGGTCCGGCCCGACGGGTGTATTCAGATGATGTCCTTTCTTTTAATCCTTGGCATGGAATTCGTGAACATCAGCCATTAGGGTCGATTATGCGGGTACGAATTCAGGCTTATGAACATTCCTCATCATTTCGCCATCGTATGAATGTACAGCCCCGAGCTGAACCGCGAAATATTGATGAGATGCCTGACTGATATAAACTTCTAGCTAAAGCTTTAATATGTTGATTTAGCTGAATTACATTAGAAATAAACTTTAAGCAATGGAGCATAATAACTATGAAGAAACTGGTTGTTTTTTCTGGTGCAGGCATGAGTGCAGAAAGTGGAATTAATACCTTTCGCGACAGCAATGGACTTTGGGAGCAATACCGTATTGAGGAAGTCGCTACGCCTGAAGCCTGGTCCAAAAATCCTAAACTGGTACAACGATTTTATAATGAACGGCGTAAAAATATTCTTGATGCCGAGCCGAATGCTGCACATCAGGCTATTGCCAGTTTAGAAGATAATTTTAATGTCGAGGTGATTACCCAGAACATTGATGATCTGCACGAGCGCGCAGGAAGTAAGCGGGTATTACATTTACACGGGAATATTCGCCTAGCAAAGACATCAGGCCCGGACGCGCAATATACTGAAGAGTTTTATCCGGTTGACGGCTGGGAGCTTGACCTCCAGCAACATAAATGTCGGCAAGGTTATTCTTTGCGGCCCCATGTGGTCTGGTTTGGTGAAACTGTGCCTGCTTATGAACAGGCCATTAAACTTGCAAGACAGGCTGATATTTTTATTGTGATAGGTTCAACACTGTCAGTATATCCTGTTGCAGCTCTGGTTAATGAGATTCCTGCTCATTGTGAGGCTTACTATATTGACCCAAAAGCCGATCATGTGCAGCTCCCTGAACAGTACCAGTTACTTTCCATGACTGCCACGGAAGGAATGCGGTATTTAACAGAAAAATTAAAACGGTTATAAGAATGTTTTTATTTTCTGTTTACTGAATTGCTAGCTAAATGTTCAGGAAAATACAGACTAAACCGGACCCCTTCTGGCATATTTTTAACTTCTGTTATCCCTTCATGAATACTCATAATTGACTGAACAATTGCAAGCCCTAAACCTCCAGAACGTCCTTGCTGGTGTCTGGCCGGATCACATTGATAAAAGCGTTCAAACAAATGTGGCAAATGTTGTTCAGCAATATATACATCATATGTCAAAACATGAATTGCATTATATATTTTACCTGCCAGCGTTATCCGTTCAGCTATTATAGAAATATGGCCATTCTCTGTACTATATTCAATCGCATTGTTTAAAAGGTTGGAAACTGCTCTTTGAAACAATAAATAGTCAGCATGGATAAATGTAATCTTGAGGCGGCTGTTAATCTGCAGATTTTTTTCTTCAGCAATTAATTCGAAATATGCCAACAGTTCATTCAGACTACTTTTTAGATTAATCTCTATAATACTTAGGCTATTTTGAGAATGATCAGCACGTGCCAGAAATAGCATATTTTCAACCATCCTTTTCAGACGTTCATATTCTTCCAAATGGGAAAATAACAAATCCTGATAATCGGCCTTTTCACGATCTTGACTAAGCAGAATCTGCGTCTGTCCAATCAGATTATTTAAAGGCGTCCGAAACTCATGTGCCATATCTTCAGAAAAGCGGCTCAGTTGCTGATAACCTTGCTCAATCCGCTCCAGCATACTGTTCATGGCGGTAGAGAGTAGTCTGATTTCGTCACTTTGACTGGTTTCGCTGACACGCTGGTTCAGCTTTTGAATATTGATTAACCGGGTCTGCTCACTTAAATCTCTTAGTGGTGCAAGGCCATAATAACTGACTAAAGCACTCAATATACATACCGTCAAGATTCCTAGCCCAATGTAACCTGCAAGCTTTAAGGCAAAGCTATAGAGGACCTGCTCTCGCTCATCGAACTGCTTACCTGCAATCAGCAAATACTGCTGTCCCTGATAATTAATTGTTTTCCATGCCAGCCTTGTAGTGGCCTGCTGTTTCTTATTATCAATGAGCCAGGTTTGTTCGGCTTTAGGCAAAATGGGTATATGAATCTGCAAGGGATTAATATAAATCAGAGCAGTTCCGTTCTGATTTTTTAATATAAGCAGATTATCCTGATTTCCAAGCATATTTTCATAAAGTTTGGGCCGCTGAATCAGGCTATTTAAATCGCTAGAATTTTGAATCAGGAGTTCCAGCCGCTCTACCCTGGCTCGCAATGCTTCATCCTGCTGGCGCTTTAATACCTGATCCATACCATTGTAAGCCAGTAGACCTATCGCTAAAAACACTGCACAGGCAATACCGATAAATGATAAGCTCAGCCGAATTGCAAGCGAATGCTGGAATATACTCATGTGTTTGTATCAAGTTTATAGCCCATACCACGTATGGTATGAATCAGTTTAGGCTGATAAGCATCATCAATCTTAGCACGCAGGCGACGTACTGCTACATCAACCACATTGGTGTCAGTATCAAAATTGATATTCCAGACTTGGGAAGCAATTTGGGTACGTGTCATGATTTCGCCCTGATGCTCAGCCAGAAATCTGAGTAAAGCATATTCTTTGTTGGTTAATTCAATAAGGTCCCGGTCACGGTAAACCTTGTGTTCGAGCAAGTCGATTTTCAGATTCTCGACCTGCAACTGTTCGACTACTTTAGCAGATGAACGCCGTAACAAGGTTTTAACTCTTGCCAGTAACTCAATATAGGAAAAAGGTTTTACCAGATAGTCGTCAGCACCCAGTTCCAGACCTTTGATCCGGTCCAAAACACTGTCACGGGCGGTCAGGAATAATACCGGAACTTCCGAAAACTGGCGCAAGGTCTGAATCACCTGCCAGCCATCAAGCTCTGGTAACATGACATCTAGGATAACCAAGTCAATTGCATGCTGTTCAAATAGCATAAGACCTTCCCGTCCGTCATGTGCAAGCCATGTTCGGTAACCTGACTCAGTCAGACCCTTGGCCAGATAGCGCGCTATTTTCTGTTCATCTTCAATAATCAAGATATTCATTTCAAAACCATTTTTCCATTACGCCTAAATGACAAATCTGTAATCTACTTGTCATCCAACAAGACCATATCTCTTTTTATTATGTTTTCAGGATTTAAGGAGATACTCATGTTAAAGCCATCTTACTGGCCTGTTCTGACGGCAAGCTTTTTTTTAGCTTCAGGTTTTATCACGACATTGTCTGCGAAAACACCTGAACCAATACAGCAATATAATTTAAGTCTAAAGCTTGCTGAACATTTAGCTGATCATACCATTACTGCCTGTCATGCCCAGCAAAAGAATATTGCAGTCGCGGTACTGGACCGGGGCGGCAATATACTGGTACTCAAACGTCAAGAAAGTGTTGGTCCACATAATGCCCTTGCGGCACAGCGCAAGGCTTATACTGCACTGTCCACCAAAACACGGACTTCTGTCCTGAACCGTAATGCTCAAAATAACCCTGAAGCCAGTAATTTGAACACCCTAAATGAACTGTTGCTACTCGGTGGCGGTATTCCGGTGACTTATAAAAATGAAGTGATTGGTGCAGTAGGAGTCGCAGGTGGAGGGGGTGCAGCACAAGATGAAGCATGCGCCGAACAGGGTGTCCAAAAAAGTTTATCACAGGAGTAAAAACATGAAAAAACTCATTATTGCCGGTTTAAGTCTATGTGCAGCCCAATTCAGTTTTGCTGCAGCTAATCCGCTCAGTGTGCATGTACTTAACCTGGAAACAGGCTTGCCTTCATCTAATGTTGAGGTCACGCTTGAAGAACAGGTTAAAGGAAAATGGGTTCAGATCAGTCAGTCTAAAACCAATGAAAATGGCCGTATTACTGCACTCTATCCGGAAAACAAGAATTTTCATCAGGGGCTTTATAAAGTTACCTTTAAAACAGGTGACTGGTTCAAAACACAGAAACAGGATACTTTTTTCCCCGAAATTCCAGTCATTTTCGAAGTGAATGGCACTGTACCCCACTATCATATTCCACTCCTACTCAGCCCTTATGGATATTCTACTTATCGTGGAAACTAATCAGTACTAAAATATTAGCCGGCGCTCTAGTTTAAGTCGCTGGTTTTTTATTGATCTCTTTGAATTTTAAAAATATAAATAATCTTATTTCTCAAGTTATTCTACGACTTTTATACCAAGATACTACAGATAAATTCTGGTCAGCTGCATTTATTTCCATTTTAATACGCTCCTAATGCTGAGTTTTTATTTGAAATCAGGTTTAGAGTCATAGGGAAGCTTTAACTTATTCTTATAACAAATTTTTCCCTTATACTTTCATTGGTTTATATATGAATAAACATGGTCTGATCTTTTAAAAACTCAGCTTTTTTACTTTAAGAATCTAGTCTTAAATTCTTAGGCTATTAGTATTTACCAGTTCAGGATACTTATGAAAAGCTCTGCTTCCCTATCTGCCTTTCCATATAAAAAACTTCTTCTGAGTGCCTGCATTCTTCAGGCAAGCTGGGCTCAAGCACAAGAAGTTGTACAGCTTGCACCAATTACGCTTGAGGCTACACGTACCGATACCAGCTGGCTTGAAACACCGGCATCTGTCTATCGTATAGAACAGCCACAAAATCAGAATAATCTGGATGTGAATCTGTCAGAAACCCTAAAAGGTGTTCCAGGGCTGCAGATTAATAACCGTGAAAACTATGCGCAAGATCTGCAAATTTCCATGCGTGGCTTTGGTGCACGTTCAACATTCGGGGTACGCGGTATACGCTTATATGTTGACGGTATTCCTGCCACCATGCCGGATGGTCAAGGTCAGACCTCAAATATTGATTTGGGCAGTCTCGACCATATAGAAGTATTAAGTGGTCCATTCTCTTCCCTGTATGGAAATTCATCTGGCGGGACTATTCTTAGTACAACACGTGAAGGCAAAGGTCGTGATTCTGTTGAATTGGGTTATGCCGGAGGCAGCCATCATAAAAACAAAACCAGTCTGGTTTTACAAGGTGGTGCAGATAAAGCAGGTGAACCAAGCTATATCATCAGTTCATCTTACTTTGACACTGACGGCTTTCGGGAACATAGTGCAGCACGTAAAGTCCTGAACAATGCAAAGCTGAGCTGGAATCTGGAAGATGGTTCTCAAGTTAACTGGGTAGTTAACCATGTGGATATCAACGCTGATGACCCAGGCGGTTTAACCCGTCAACAATGGAAGGATGATCCGAGACAGCAGGCCAGCTTTATTCGACAGTTTGATACACGTAAGGAAATTCAGCAGACTCAAACAGGAGTAACGTGGTCAAAGCCAATTAATGATCAGCATGAACTTTATGGCATGGCTTATCTTGGCCAGCGCCATGTAATTCAATACCAGTCCATTCCAAATACTGCACAGGCCAACCCTCGACATGCCGGCGGTGTAATCGATTTTGAACGTATGTATTACGGTACGGATTTGCGCTGGACCGGTAAAGAGCTACTGCCAAATACTACCCTAAGTATTGGTATGGCACTCGATGCAATGGATGAAGACCGGCAGGGTTATGAAAATTTTGTACTGAATAACAATACACCACAATATGGCGTAAAAGGTAACTTGCGTCGTGATGAGAAAAATACTTTATGGAATATTGACCCCTATATTCAGGCTTCTTGGCAATTCCTGCCAGACTGGCGGGGAGACAGTGGGCTGCGTTATAGCAATGTGCATTATGAATCTAAAGATAAATATATTAAGGGTACCAATGAGGATGACAGTGGACAGACAGACTATCAGAAGCTTCTTCCCTCAATTGCATTAAGCTGGAATATCATACCGGATTCAACACTTTATATTAGCTATGCTAAAGGCTTTGAAACACCGACCTTTACAGAAATGGCTTACCCTACCTCAGGAACTTCGGGGATTAATTTTGATTTGAAACCAGCCAGCAGTGACAGTTATGAGCTTGGTTTCAAAACTCAGAATAATTGGGGCGATTTCAGTACGGCCATTTTCCATACTCAGACTCGCAATGATATTGTCTCGGCAGAGAGTAATAATGGCCGTAATACTTTTCAAAATGCCAAACGCACCCAGCGTGAAGGTATTGAGTTGTACTGGAATAAAAACTTGTGGCAGGAGCTTTATGCACAGGCAAGTTATAGTTATCTAAATGCCAAGTTTGATGCAGATATTCCTGGCTCAGACAGCCGTGCAACCGTATATAAAGGCAATATCATACCGGGAATTGCCAAAAATCAGGCCTATATCGCTTTAAACTGGCAACCCGAAACCGGCTTTCAGGCAGGACTTGATGTTCGCTACAATGATAAAATTTATGTAGACGATATTAACTCTGATACTGCACCAAGTTATACAGTTATGGCTGCAAATATTGGCTATGTATGGAAAAATGCTGACTGGAAAATCAATACTTTTGCCCGGGTAGATAACTTGCTTGATAAAGATTATGTAGGTTCAGTAATAGTAAATGATGGGAACAAACGTTTCTTCGAACCCGCAGATGGCCGCAACTGGAGTGCTGGTTTAAAAATGATCCGATCCTTCTAGTACTGTATAAAGACCGGCAAAAGCACAGCACGTTAAAAGGCAGGACTGATTTTTATTCCTGCCAATCTTTGTTAAGATGCGGCATCGATTTTCACCTGTTTTTGTTGATTCTTTATGACCGCGACCTATCAAGCCCAACTTGAAGCAAAAATTCAGCGTATTTCTACTCAATTTGCCGAATTTAACCCGCCTGCCCTGGAAGTATTTGAATCACCTGAACAGCATTTCCGGATGCGTGCTGAATTCCGTATCTGGCATACCGATCAGGATATGTTTTATGCCATGTTTGAACGTAATCCTGAAGACCAGCAAAAAACAGTTATTCGTGTAGATGAATTCCCAATTGCAGACCACAGCATTAACCAGCTTATGCCGGTTTTACTTGCAGAACTCAAAGCAAACCCTCTCCTTGAAAAACGTCTGTTCGAGGTTGATTTCCTAGCTACTTTAAGCGATGAGATGCTAGTTACACTGATTTATCACCGTAAACTCGACAATGAGTGGGAAAAGGCAGCAAGAACTCTGGCAGAAAAGTTAAATATTAAAATTATTGGGCGGAGCCGTGGTCAAAAGCTGGTATTAACTGATGACTTTGTTGTAGAAGAATTACAGGTATTAGAACAAAAATTTAAATATAAACAGATTGAAGGTGGTTTTACTCAGCCTAATGCAATTGTCTGCCAGAAAATGCTTGAATGGGCATGTAAAGCTGCCGAGGCATCACAAAAGCATCTTTTGGAACTCTATTGCGGTAATGGTAATTTTACGCTACCGCTCTCTTTAAAATTTGAGCGGGTGCTGGCAACCGAGCTGGCCAAAAGTTCAGTTTATGCAGCGCAATGGAATATTGAGCAAAATGGAATTGACAATATTCAGGTGGCCCGCCTCTCAGCTGAAGAGTTTACCCAAGCTTTCAATGGTGAACGTGAATTCAGACGTTTGCAGGAAGCAGAAATTGACATTCAGAGTTATGAATTCGATACCGTTTTTGTTGATCCGCCACGTGCAGGAATCGATCTGGATACTTTAAAATTATTACAACGCTTTGACCGGATTATCTATATTTCCTGTAATCCTGACACCCTGCATGATAATCTTAAAATCTTATTAGAAAGCCACAAAATTTTAAAGTTTGCCATGTTTGACCAGTTTCCATATACCCATCATGTGGAGACAGGTATTTTGCTGGAAAAGATTTAAACAATTTGTATCATATGTAAAAGAGATTATTTTTATAATCTCTTTTTATTTTATAAAAAATATAACTAATACATATAGTTGTAAATTATAAGATATATCCTCTGTCATAAAACTGTTAATTCGTAACGGTAAAATTAAAAGTTTTAACTGTTGAGCTCATCTTTTAAGACTTAGGATGACTTGTATTTTATTTTAATTTGGCTATATTTCCGCATATGTTAGGTTGATTAATATAAATTTATGAGTTTTTGGCAAAAGCTGTTCTCCGCAGACCAGCAACAGAACGCACATAAAAACCAGGTTGTTTGTGTCGAAAATGATTGTGCATGTAAAAGCAATGCACAACTTTTGGAAGCGTTGGCGAAAGCCACCAATGAAGATGTCATCGCAGGGATTACCCGGGTATTGGTATCACGTGGTTATAGCCGAAAAGAATTGAGTGAAATTTCTCATCATCCAATTCAGTAAAATACCTTGCTGGAAATAATCTTAAAAAAGTCCTGTTTATACAGGACTTTTTATTAACAAATATCTAATTATATAGAACAACAAGATTTATTCAGGCAGATTGCAGGGTTAGATTATTCCATTGCTCCAGCTGCTGTACCACACTGGAAAAGTCACTTTCTGAGGGTAAATTATTACTGGCAGAACGATACAGCTGCTGTGTTAACTGCAAAACCGGCATTATAGTTTGAGTAGTGCCTGCAAGCTGTGTAGCAATAGTGGCATCTTTCGCAAGCAGGTTTAATGCAAAAGTTAAAGGAAATTCACGACTCAACACGCGTTGTGCAAAAATGTGATGAGACATATTACTTTGACCGCTTGAGGCATTAATACATTTTAGGGCTGCATCCAGTTCGACCCCTTGGCTTTTTAAATTACACATACCTTCAGCCAACGCCCATAAATTTGCTGCCATCAAAATATTGTTTACCGCTTTTACTGCAAATCCCGAACCACTATCGCCTACATGCTGAATCAGACCGGCAAAAGTTTGAATGGCCGGGTTTGCCTGCTCTAGCATATTCGGGTCTCCACCAACCATAACGGTTAAGGTGCCTTTTTCTGCCCCTATAGTCTGTCCTGAAACTGGCGCATCAAGATAGGTTACGCCCTGCTCTTTTAATTGTTGTTGTAGCCGCTGTGCTGATTGTGGCTCTCCACTGGTACAATCTACCCAGATACTACCCGTTTTAGGTTGTGCCTGTTGAATAATCTCCTCAACCTGCTTACTGGTAGGTAAACAGGAAAAAATAATATCGGCCTGTCCCGCTTCTTTAAGACTGGTAGCTTGTGTTGCGAACACTCTGGCATGTTCTTTGGCCTTGCTGGCAGTACGGTTCCAGACCCGGACATCTGTATATGCTTTGATCAAATGGCCTGCCATATGCCAGCCCATTGCACCCAAGCCAATGAATGCTACAGATTTTATTGTCATAGTTACTTCCATAAAAGATAAGGTTTTTTAAAAAGTGATAAATTTTTTATCAACTACTTTGTATCTGTACTGTTCTAGATTTATTCTTTGACGGGCATGGCAGGTGAAGTTAAAGGTGTTGTACCTGAACCAGTTTTAAGAGTCCGTGTTTCACGATTAAAAACTAGATTCATCAGAATTGCAGCAAAGGTTGCAGTACCAATTCCGCCTAAATCAAAGTTGCCAATATGCAGTGAATAATTACCTGCACCCATAATTAGAGCGATCGCAGCGACGATCATATTGCCATTCTTGCTAAAATCTACCTGATTACTAATCCAGATACGTGCTCCTGCGATCGTAATTAGACCAAAAACTACAATTGAAGCGCCGCCCAGAATTGCTACTGGAATGGTGCTGATCAGACTACCGAATTTTGGGGATAAACCTAATAGGATTGCAAAAACACCAGCAATAACAAAGACAACAGTAGAATAAATTTTAGTGGCTGCCATTACCCCAATATTTTCAGCATAAGTCGTCATGCCTGTACCACCTACTGAAGCTGAAAGTGTGGTACATAAACCATCTGCAAAGAAAGCCCTTCCCATATATGGAGAGATATTTTGCCCGGTCATCGCACTGACCGCCTTAAAGTGGCCGAGGTTTTCAGCAATTAAAATGATAAACACAGGTGCGATCAATAAAATGGCATTCAGCTGGAATACCGGCTGATGAAAAGCAGGTAAACCGAACCAGGCCGCATTGGAAATAGCATTAAAATCGATTGGTTTGCCTAAACCCATGACATTGGCGCAGACAAAGTATATCGCGTAGGACATGACCAGACCGATCAGTAATAGTAGACGACGAATCATGCCTCGGGTAAAAACGGCAATCGTACCAATACATAAAATAGTTACAAGTGCCATCCATGCATCAAAATTATTGGCTGAAACACTTTTAATGGTAACCGGGGCAAGATTTAACCCGATAATCATGACAATTGTACCGGTTACTACAGGTGGCATCAGTTTCTCAATCCACTGAGTACCAGTTCGCATGACCATTAAACCTACAATTGCATATAAAACTCCACATACAATTGTTCCGCCTAAAGCAAGCGCGATATTGGGATTACTGCCAGCTCCAGCATAGCCAGTGGCTGCAGCTACGGCGCCAATGAATGCAAAACTTGATCCCAGATAACTCGGCACATGGCCGCCTGTAATGAGGAAAAATAAAATCGTACCGATACCCGTAATGAGCATCGTCAGGCTCGGATCAAAACCCATCAATAGAGGGGCCAGAATAGTTGCTCCAAACATGGCAAAAGCATGCTGGGCGCCCAGTACCATGCTTTGCCCTACTGGCAGATATTCATTCATTGCTACAGGTGTTTTTTCAAGATTTCCCCGATAGGGACGCCATCTGACAAACCAACGTTCTTTCATGTCTACTACCCCCAAAGTTTATTTTTATTTCTGCAATAGATTTAGTGGTGTTGAGTAAGCTGGTGATAGGCGCGGTCAAAATAAACCAGACTGCGAGCTCCTGATTTTTGTTGAATACTTAGTACTTCACAGAAAAAAATATCATGTGTACCTACGCTACTGATCTGTTTAACCTGACAGTCAAAAGTCAGCATGGCGTCTTGCAATACCGGTGAACCAGTCGTCAGGGTTTGCCATTCGCCCTGTGCAAAACGCTCTGCCATTGGTGTTTTGCCGCCGAACAGATTACTCAGATTTTTATGCTCCAAAGCGAGCGTGTTAACACATAACACCTGATTCTGCTTGAAAGTTTCATAGACTGATGCATTACGGTTCAGGCAGACCAATAATGTAGGTGGCGTATCGGTTACACTACATACAGCAGATGCAGTAAAGCCCGCACGTCCCGCTGGACCGTCGGTACTGATAATATTGACTGCTGCCGCCAGATTGCTCATGGCGTTCCTAAATAACTGCTGGGTTTCACTTAAAACCGGTTTTTCTGAGGCTGATGACTCTTTTAATTTCATCAGAGATGCCGAAAGTTTTGTATTCACTGCCAGATCTTTTGCTACAACTGAATTCATGTATAATTCTCCTCAATAATAGAAAGATGCCAGGTTCGTGCGGAATTTTTTAGCCCTTAATCTGTTCTAGCATCTTTCTCAATATGGTCCATGATGCGATTAGCCAATATGAGCAACCGAAGCAATTTCAATCAGAGCTTCGGGTTTCACCAGTCCGCACTGAATACAGAAACGGGCTGGTTTTTCATTTGGGAAAAATTCTCTATAGACAGTATTGATGGCAGCATAATCTGCCCAGTCTTTTAAAAATATGGAATTAAAGGTCACATCATCCATCGTACCGCCCGCCGTCTCGATGACATTCTGAATGGTACTAAGTACATGTCGGGTCTGGGCAGCAGCATCTCCTACAAAGACCACCTCATTATTTGTGTCTAAGGGTAAGGTACCGGATACATATACAATATTGTCGGCCAAGGTTGCTGGAACGTAAGGTGCCAAAGGCGTACCGGTACCTTCTGGTATAATTACTGTTTTTGCCATGTTTCTTCTTCCAATTTTTTTATTTAAAAAATAACTTATGCTGCTGAGCTCTGGGACTGTTTTTGACCAAAACACTGTTGCATGCTGGCTACATCAGAAACCCAGCCAAAAAAGGTTTTAACGTTATATAAAGTGGCTTCATGCGCTTCACGCGGACCAGCCTGATAGCAGGCATCATCAAGTAATACACCGAAGTATTCCAGGAAGAAGCCATCTCTTAAGGTAGACTCTACGCAGACATTAGTCGCAATTCCGGTGAATAATAAATTACGGATACCACGTGCACGCAGCACACTGTCCAGACTAGTATTAAAGAAACCACTATAACGGGGTTTATCGATAACAATATCACCCGTTACAGGCTTTAGCTCATCAACCAGCTCATAGTCCCAGCCGCCTTTAGCCAGTAATTTTCCCTGTAGCGCCGGCTGCTTACGCATGGTTTTCAGGGCATTTGACTTATGAAAATTTGGCGAACCTGCTCCGCCAGCTTCTACATAATGCTGGTCCCAGCCATTTCTGAAATAAATCACCTGAATACCTGCCTGATGGGCAATATCTACAGCTTTTTTAATTTGCTCAATGACTGGTTGTGTAGTAGATACATCAAAACCGGCCAAGTCCAGATAACCACCTGAACTGGCATATGCATTTTGCATATCCACAATAATTAATGCTGTCTGTTTGGGATCGAGCTTGATTGCCTCAGGAGCAGCATTCAAAATTGGTGCAGAATCTGAAGTAAAGTCGGCACATATTGCTGATTTCATATTCATGCGCTTTTCTCCAGTGCAGTGACTTGGCTTGGTACAGGGCTATCTACTTCAATACGGCTTTTCATCAGTGGCTGAATTCGGGTTCCGAAATCTTCTACACCTTTTATAAAATCATCAAAAGTCAGAAGAATACCGTCTGTACCTTTAACTTCTGAAATTTCATCAAGCATGGCAGCCACTTTTTCATATGAACCTACCAGAGTTCCCATATTGATATTGACTGGAGATACACTGGAAGCCATGTGCCTTATATTGGTGTCATTACCTGAAATCTTGTCTTTTCCGCCTTGGTCCTGTAACCACTGAATAGCTTGCATGTCAGCCCCATTATTATAGTTTTGCCATTTTGCCTGAGCATTTTCATCAGTTTCATCAGCAATGACCATAAACAGTACATAAGTCGAAACATCACGGCCTGTCTTATCTGTCTGTGTTTTTAGACGTTCATTAATACCGGCATAGGCCGTTGGAGTGTTTAAGCCCTTACCAAAAACAAAATTATAATCGGCATACCTTGCCGAAAATGCCAGTCCTTCATCAGACTGGCCTGCACAGATAATTTTCATGTCTGCTTGAGGCACTGGCTTCACCTGGCAGTCATCCATCTTGAAAAAATCACCTTTAAAGTCAGAGTGGCCTGTTGCCCATAACTCTCTTAATACCTGCACATATTCTGAAAGATATTCATAACGTTTACCAAAGTACTCGTCTCCCGGCCACATACCCATCTGGCTATATTCTGGCTTTTGCCAGCCAGTTACTACATTCAGACCAAAGCGGCCATTAGAAATAGAATCAATTGTGGAAGCCATTCTTGCTACAATTGCCGGCGGCATAACTAATGTAGCAGCTGTTGCATAAATCTGGATTTTGGACGTAACCGCGGCTAAGCCAGCCATTAATGTAAATGTTTCCAGGTTGTAATCCCAAAATTCAGTCTCCCCCCCGAAACCGCGCAACTTGATCATGGATAAAGCAAAGTCAAAACCGTAATGTTCAGCACGCTGTACGATTTCTTTATTCATTTCGAAACTTGGTTGATATTGTGGTGCTGTTTTCGAGAGCAACCATCCGTTATTACCAATTGGACAAAAAACGCCGACTTTCATATTCGTACCTCTCTTTTAAAACTTCTCGAGTAAAAGGACCAAGTACATCAGTTCTTCTTGCTTGTATTTTTATTAATGCAAGGTGCATGCCAATATTTTTTATTATTAAATATCAATATATTAATAAAATATTGAGGTATTATTTTTTTTACCATTTAGTCTAAATAGGTGTATCAAAAAGTATCACGCGCACAAAATATGTGCATACAGTGCAAAATTTAAAGGCTTTTGAAAATAACTAACAAGATGAGCAGTTTTTATAGGATCTTAGACTGGCTCTATCCAGAATAGAAATAAATAACAGAGTTAAACCAAGTTTAAATATCAAGCGCACCATGACGTAAAAAACAGCGGTACATTACTCGGAAAGGTATTAAAATTATTTTTAAGATCTATCTTGAGTTGTATAAATATAGAGAACATTATTAAAAATCAGAATTAGGGCAGTTCTATTAAATATAAATACTGTGAATAAAACGAGTAATCTGTGCTTTAAAGCGCAATACGACTGCAACAGTGGCTTTTTTAAGCTTCTTATCAAATATAAGTATTTCCTAAGAAAATAATCGAAGCATACTAATAAATATAAATTAGATAAGGGCTCAAGAGTAGTATTTTTAATTAGATAGTGCATCAGGAACAGAAATATAAGCATCTTCAATTAATCGCAGCAGAAATCTATTCAAAGCTAATTTTTTAACTATTAATAATTTATTTAAGATTTAGTATTTTGATTTTTTAGAATTACTTGAGCAGCAACAACGCGTATGTTCCTGCTCGATGGGCTTTAGAGTATTTTGCAGGTTTTTTCAAAATTCAGTCGAGGTAACCGCTCAAACAATTTTTCTGTAGCTCCATAGCCAATATTAATCAGCAGGTTAGATTTCCAACTGGTGCCTGCAAAAAAAGTTTCATCAATTAAAGCTGGATTAAAACCGGACATTGGACCGGTATCAAGCCCCAGGCTCCGACAGGCCAAAATCAGATAAGCTGCTTGCATGGAACTGTTACGAAAAGCCGTTTCATGTGCCAGTTCTGGACTTGAAGTAAACCATGACCGGGCATCTCCATGTGGGAAAAGTTCAGGCAGCTGCTCATAAAATTCTGCGTCATAAGCTACTACCACTGTTACGGGCGCGTTCATTGTCTTTTCCAGATTCCCTGATGATAAGGCCGGTTTAAGTTTGGCTTTGGCTCCTGCAGATCTGATAAACAAAAACCGCGCAGGTGAACAGTTTGCCGAAGTGGGAGCCATTTTCACCAGATCGTAAATCTGCATAAGCTGCTCATCGCTTACATCACGTTCCCGCCATGCATTATAGGTACGTGCTTCAGTAAATAACTGCTTGAGTACATCCTGCTCTAGGCCTTGCTGATAAATTGTCATTTTCTACTCCCTATATCAGATTAATCTGTTGTTTTAGTTAAAAATCTAATTAGTATCTCATTTACGCTCTGAGCTTGGGTTATGGTACTGGCATGACCGCCATTTGGCATTAATTCCAGTTCAGCATTTTTAATCAGCTTGGCAAGTGCCAGCCCCCGTTTCCATGGCACCAGAAAGTCATCCTGATTGGTTAACACCAGAGTAGGATTTTGAATCTGACGCGCCACTTCAAAAGGTTGATAATTCTGTAATGCATGAAGCCGTTTAAAGACATTTTCTAGAGGTGCAAAAATACCGATCATTTTGTTTTCCTGTTCATTCAATTGCAGTGAATGTGCGGAAATCCAGGCAGGCGGATATAAAAATAAGGCCTGAGCCCGTATATAAGCTTCAATACCTGCATACCGAAGTAAAGCAATACGGGTACTAAAACACTTTTCAGTATGCGAATCGAGCCGGTCCCAAGCATTAATAAGGACCAGTCTATTGACCAGCTCAGGATAAAGCCGCACAAGTTCTATGCCTATAAACCCACCTAGGGCATGTCATATAAAATGACAGTTTTGCTGTTGGTACTGTTTTAAAATTTTTGCCAGATGCTCTGCCAGATGCTGTATGGAATAATTTTCCGGTAATTCTGGACTCTGCGGTTCTATGCCTTCATGGTCATAGCAAATGATCTGAAAATATTCTCTTAATGCTTCAATCTGCGGCTGCCAAAAATTCGCGTGGCCACCTAGGCCCGAACTGAGCACCACTGTCTGAACAGAATGGTTTTTACAGGGATAAATTTCAACAGTCATACACTCATCTGCTTTAGTTGAATTGTTTTATTCCCAGCAAAAAACATACCAGTTTTGACTAAACGGTCAATTTTCCATGAAGCGTTAAATGAAAAATATTTTTATTTTAAAAGAATTGTATAAGCCACCCTTAACAGTTTTTTATTTTTTCTAAAAAATCTGAATATTCAATAAAAGTGTTAAAACGCGCTATATTGTGACAGCCTACACTAATTTTAGGTATAATCCTGACTCTGCTTTCAATAAAGTAATCCCAACGATTTATTGGAATAAAAACAATATGCAGTCACGACGCGTAAAACGCTTCACTGTTGGAGCGCATTTAATTGTTAAACATTTTGGCTATACTCACCATGGTATTTATGCCGGGCGTGGTCGTGTGATTCATTATTCTGGTTTTGCCCATCTATTTAAAAAACATCCTATCGAAATGACCTCACTCAAGAACTTTTCTCATGGCAAGAAAATTTCTGTACGCCACTATGAAGCTCCAAAATATAGTGGCCGCACGGTAGTTAGACGTATGCGTTCCCGCATGCATGAGAATCAGTATCATCTTATTATTAACAACTGTGAGCATTTATGTAGCTGGGCCATTACCGGGGTCGAGAGCAGCCCGCAAGTGGTGAAGATGATGAATCGTCTGACAACTATCGGTTATGTCAGTTCAATCATGAGCTATATGAACAGCATGATGATTACCGTGGCTACCACATCCTTTGCGCTGGTATTGTATATCAAGAAAAAACTGCGGGATAAGGCAAAAATGCAGATTCCTTCTTATCTCATCTATAAACAGGAAGAAAAAAAGTAGTCTAACGCTAACGGGTTTTATTGTTTAAAAAGATAAGTGGTTTCATTGCATATTGAAATAGCAATTGCAGAATGATTGCTGCAATTATGGCAAGGATAAGCGCAAACCAGAAACTCATATATGGCCATGCCATTACCAATATAAAAAAGAAAAGTACAAGCGAATATAAGCCCCGTACTGTACCTCGATATAGAGTAGTAACCGCATCGGCACCTTGTGTGATATGCGTAAAAACTGCCAGAATCGAACCAATAATTGGAAAAACTGCCAGTAATCCACTCCATGTTCCACCCACCAGATTAGCAGCCTGTGTAACTATCAGCGTGAATACACCACCTGCTAACATTCGTACCGGCAGATCTTTTGCATGAGCTGCAGGTCGATACACCCAATTTTTCCGAGGTAATAAGTACGGTGTGAAGATCAAACCGAGTAATGCTATACAAAGGGCAAGATAAATATTTTGTGGTAAAAGTACCAGAAAGCTAGAAATAACACTCCAAACCAGCGTTGCCAGAAGAAAAGTCATCCACCAGTTAAGTTTCAGACTTAACCAGCAATAAGCTATCCCAAAACTCAGTAAGGCAATTACACCGGTAACAGCTGCTGTCGCAGTATATATACCAAACCCAACCCCCTGCTCTAAAGCAACCAGCACCACTATCGGGCCAGCAACTACCGGCATACCGGCCAATATGCCGGCAACCGTGGTTCCCCAGCGCCGGCCAGCCAGACTGACCAGTAAGATAAAAGCAGGCACTATTAGCAGCTTTAACCATATCATATTTATATTATGCCCTTTAAAAAAAGAAGCCTCTTTCACAAGAGGCTTCTTTTAAGTTTATTTACCCGGTTTAAAACTGTCTCTCAAATCGAGAATTCTATTAAATACCGGTTTTTCAGGAGAATGGTCATAACGATCGGCCACAAAATAACCTTCACGCTCGAACTGGAAACGGTCTTCCGGTTGAGCTTGTGCCAGTGCAGGTTCAATTACAGCCTGAAGCACTTTGAGTGATTCAGGATTAAGGTTAGCCAGGAAGTCATCTCCAGTTTCCGGATCTGCTTCAGTAAACAGGCGATCATAAATACGGACTTCTGCCGGTATACCTTGGGTTGCAGAAACCCAGTGGATAACACCTTTTACTTTACGCCCTTCCGGATTTTTACCCAGAGTTTCCGTATCAATTGAACATTTCAGTTCTACTACCTCACCGCCTTCATCTTTAATAACTTCATCGCATTTAATGACATAGGCATGACGTAAACGAACTTCACCGTCTGGTATGAGGCGTTTAAAACCTTTTGGCGGCACTTCTTCAAAATCTTTACGGTCAATATAGATTTCGGATGTCAGCGGAATGCTCCGCTCACCCATATCTATATTTGGATGGCGCGCATGAACCAGATCCATGGCTTCTGGCAGATTAGTTAAAGTTACTTTAAGTGGATTTAGTACTGCCATACCACGTGCTGCACTATTTTCCAGTGACTGACGGATGCAGAACTCCAGCATTGCTACATCAACAATACCGTCAGTTTTCGAAACACCCACTCGCTTGCAAAAATCACGCAATCCTTCTGGAGTAAAACCGCGACGGCGCATACCCACAACTGTTGGCATTCGAGGATCATCCCAGCCATGTACATGCCCACCTTCTACCAGCTTACGCAGTTTACGTTTTGAAGTAATAGTATAATCGACATTCAGACGGCTAGATTCGTACTGGCGCGGTACAGCGGGTGAGTGGACTTTCTCGACGACCCAATCATAAAACGGACGGTGGTCCTGGAATTCCAGAGTACAAAGCGAATGTGTGATGCCTTCAATCGCATCAGACAACGGATGGGCATAATCATACATCGGGTAGATTTTCCATTTATTGCCCGTTTGATGATGCTCAGAATGCAATACACGATACAGAATCGGATCACGCATGTGGACATTTGGTGAAGCCATATCAATTTTAGCGCGGAGCACCGCTTTACCTTCACCCAGTTCACCATTACGCATCTGCTCAAAGCGTATCAGATTCTCTTCAACACTTGCATCACGATAAGGTGAGTTTTTGCCTGGCTCTACAAAAGAGCCACGATTTAACTTAATCTGTTCTGGAGTCTGCAAGTCTACATAGGCATCGCCCTGCTGAATCAACTGAAGCGCCCATGTATAGAGCTGATCAAAGTAGCTTGATGCATAACGCGGCTCACCTTCCCATTGAAATCCAAGCCATTTCACATCATTAGCAATGCCATCTACATATTCCTGCTCTTCGGCATCTGGATTGGTGTCGTCAAAACGCAAGTTACATGCACCCTGATATTCTTCTGCAATTCCAAAGTTCAGACAGATAGCCTTCACATGACCAATATGCAAATAGCCATTCGGCTCTGGTGGGAAGCGGGTGATTACTTTCTGGGTACGCCCGGCAGCCAGATCATCACTAATGACCTGACGGATAAAGTCTAAGCCTGCCTGTTGTTGTTGCTGCGCTTGATCGACTGTGGCTTCATTATTTGGTGTCGGGTTATTTGGCAGGGATGAAACAACATCATTGGGCTTCATAATAGATAATTCACTTCTAAATCAAAAAATGAGGATAATTAAAACGCTATTCAGTTTTTTTAACAAAGAAAATAACGTTTTTACTTGCCTTGTAGTTTACAGTTTGCTTATGCTTCTCTCAACCAAAAAACCCATGGCATTTTTGTCCATGTTCAGGAGATTAACCAATGAGTTTTCCTCAAGTCGAATTAAACACCAATAAAGGTCGTATTGTTCTTGAGCTTAATACTGAAAAAGCACCTAAAACTGCTGAAAACTTCCTGCAATATGTTCGTGACGGCTTTTATGACGGCGTTATCTTTCACCGTGTGATTGACGGTTTCATGATCCAAGGTGGTGGCTTCGACGAAAACTTTAAAGAAAAAGCAACTCGCGATGCAATCGAAAATGAAGCAGATAACGGCCTGAGCAATGACGAAGGTACGATTGCAATGGCACGTACTCAGGCTCCTCACTCTGCATCTGCCCAGTTTTTCATTAACGTGAAAAATAACTCTTTCCTTAACCATACAGGTAAAACTGCTCAAGGTTGGGGTTATGCAGTGTTCGGTAAGGTTGTTGAAGGTATGGACGTTGTTAATGAGATTAAAAATGTCCGTACTGGTAACCGTGGTTACCATGCCGATGTTCCTCTGGAAAATGTTGTAATCGAATCTGCTAAAATTATCTCTGAATAATTTTATGCAGGACACCTTGTGACCTATCTGTTTATTTCAGATTTACATTTGTCACCTGAACACCCTCGACTTGTTCGGGGGTTTTTAGACTTATTAAAACATTATGCAAACCAGCATACCCAGCTCTATATTTTAGGAGACTGGTTTAATGCCTGGATCGGTGATGATTACTCTGCGCCTTGGCTGGATGAAATTGTTCAGGCTTTACAGCAGTTCCATCAAGCTGGTAACACTATCTATTTTCAGGCCGGAAATCGTGACTTTGCCTTAGGCCAAAAATTCTTGGACCAGTTTCACGGTGTTCTATTGCCAGATATATATCAGTTGAGTATTGGTGCTTTAGCGTTCCGGCTAGAACATGGAGATGCACTTTGTACTGATGATATATCTTATCAACGCTTTAAAAAAATAATTCGCAACCCGCTTTTGCTGGGCTTTCTAAAACGTCTACCACTCGGTCTTAGACAAAAGCTGGCCAATGGATTCCGTCAAAAAAGTGCTGAGACCAAGCAGACCAAAGCTTATGAAATTATGGATGTTAACCAGCATACAGTTGAGCAGGTTCTGGAAAATTCCGATATTTTGATTCACGGCCATACACATCGCCCTGCAATTCATGAAATATATAATAAAAAGCGTATCGTGCTAGGTGACTGGAGAGAGCGTTCTGCTCAAATTCTGGAGATAAATCCGCTAGCAGAGCAAACAGAGTTAAAGTTGATAAGCTGGAATTATTAAACAAACAATATAATCCTGCTTCTTTAAGATAAAAATTGATTGAATTTACGAGTATTATTTAAAAAATATCGTATGATCAATCTCAATGATTTGAACCTAAATGCAGTGATGGAGTACATATATGGATCTGCTTGATATCGTACATAACCGCTATACGACTAAAGCTTATGACCCAACCAAGAAAATTTCACAGGAGCAGTTTGAACGCTTCCTGGAAATACTTCGTTATACTCCTTCATCAATTAACATTCAGCCTTGGCATTTCTTTATCGCTGATCATGAATCTGCCAAACAGCGTATTGCGAAAGCTCTGGTGGGCAAGTACAGTTATAACGCACCTAAAGTATTAGACTCTTCCCATACTATTTTATTTTGTACTAAAGCCGATATTACTGAAGAACATCTTGAGCATTTGTTAAATCAAGATGCAGCAAGTGGGCGCTTCAAGGATGAAACAGCCAAACAAGGTCAGAAAGACAGCCGTAGTGGTTATGTTGATTATTACCGCAATGAAAAAGGTAATGTCCAGCGTTGGGCTGAAAATCAGACTTTTATTGCTCTTGGGCAAATGCTATTGGCAGCAGGTATTGAAGGTGTGGACGCTACCCCTATTGGTGGATTTAATGAAGATATTATCAGTGCAGAATTAGGCTTAACTGAATTAGGCTTAGTTCCATCAGTATTACTTACATTAGGCTACCGCAGTGCAAGCGATTTTAATGCCAAGTTACCTAAATCACGCTTGGACAGAGAACAGATTTTTACCAAGCTATAAAATTCTAAATTGAGGAGAGGATATCTCTCCTTTTATAATTGTCATCATAATTTTATATAAAAATTTTAAAATCATTCAAAAACCGGAAACAAAAAACAATGTTACCTATTCCCAAACGTCTGCTTAAATTTAAATGTCTAGGTTGCGGCAGCATGTACATAGAACAAATAAATAGACGGCATATGCTTTCCTATCCAGCATGCCCAAATTGCCAGCAGCCAGGCCAGATACTTGGTAGTGTCAATAAACTGGATTACTTGCTTCATCCGGTAGCAGTGATAAAAACTTACTTACCTTAAAGCATATTACATGGCATATGCCAGACAGATTACTCCAGTCAATCCTAAAATTAAGCCGATTAATGTCGGGAGATTCAGTTTTTCTTTAAAGTACAGCAAACCACTCATCACACCCAGTAATACCACCAGAATATTCATTCCAGCAAATACAATAGCTGGGCTATCTTTAAGTAGCATATGGGCTTTAATGTACAGAGCAATATTACAAAAATTAAGCAAGCCCAAACCTGAACCAGCTAATATATTTTTTTGTGACCACCGGTTTTTTTGTAAAACCAGAAAACTGCTTGAGAGTACAAAAGAAAAGAGAAAGGCCAGATTCAAGGCCAGTGCAAATTGTAAGCCTAAGCCTGTGGTGTATTTTAAAAGAATATCCACCAACGCGTAGCCTATCCATACACTCAATAGAAAAACCAGACCTTTTTTATGATCGGAAGTCGTTTTTTCCTGAAAATGTTGACCGAATAATAAACTGATTACTGCGACTATTCCTAGACCTATACCCAGCAGTTTACTAATACTGAACTGTTCCTGAAATATAGAAAAAGCAGCCAGTAGAGATAATACAACAGACAGGCGTTGCGCAATTTCGGTTTTCAGGATTCCTGCGTATTGTAGTGATCTGGCCAGACATAGAAATATACCAGGCAATAGCATACCTAAAATAAAAATCAGCCACCACGGAGTGGTACTTAAAGAAACATGAGAAAAATCCGGTTTAAACCATATATAGCAAAGCACACTGGCAACTGCATAATTGACAGTAATCATTTGCAGAGCATCAAAACCGTGTGATTTGCCCCATTTTAAGAATATAGACACTGCCACACTGCATAAGGCCGCCCCAAAAATCAGTTCCATCTTGCCACTCTTAGCTTGTTTTACTTGAGCTTATAGAAAAAGCCCACAGATGTGGGCTTTTAAATATTATAAAACATCACGTAGTGAGTTATTTATAACGATCAACCATTTTTTCCAGTGAAATCGGACGGATTTTATCTGCATGGCCTGCCGTACCAAATGCTTCATAACGATCTACACAGATCTGTTTCATTGCATCAATAGTCTTGGCAAAGAATTTACGCGGATCAAATTCACTTGGCTGCTCAGCCATCATACGGCGCATTGCACCGGTAGAAGCCAGACGCAAGTCTGTATCGATGTTAATTTTGCGTACGCCATGTTTGATCGCTTCTACCAACTGCTCAACTGGCACACCATAAGTTTCTTTGATATCGCCGCCGTACTGGTTAATAATAGCTAACCATTCTTGTGGAACTGAACTTGAGCCATGCATAACCAGGTGTGTATTTGGTAAAGCCGCATGAATTTCTTTAATACGGTCAATTGCCAAGATGTCTCCCGTTGGTGGACGGGTGAATTTATACGCACCATGTGAAGTACCTACAGCAATTGCCAGCGCATCAACATTGGTATCAGCCACAAAACTGCGTGCTTCTTCTACAGAAGTCAACAGCTGAGAATGGTCAAGTCCCCCTTCTGCACCTACGCCATCTTCTTCACCAGCCATACCGGTTTCAAGTGAACCCAGACAGCCAATTTCACCTTCTACTGAAACACCACAAGCATGTGCCATTTGTACAGTACGACGAGTCACATCAACATTGTATTCATAGGAAGTTGGTGTTTTACCATCTTCACCTAATGAACCATCCATCATCACCGAGCTAAAGCCAAGCTGAATTGAACGTTGGCAAACATCTGGGCTGGTACCATGATCTTGGTGCATAACTACCGGAATGTGTGGCCATTCTTCAATAGCGGCCAGAATAAGATGACGCAAGAACGGCGCCCCTGCATACTTACGGGCCCCCGCTGAAGCTTGTACGATCACAGGTGAATTGGTTGCGTCTGCAGCCAGCATGATTGCGCGCATTTGTTCTAAATTGTTTACATTGAACGCTGGTACGCCGTAGCTATGTTCTGCGGCGTGGTCCAAGAGCTGGCGCATCGAAATAAGTGCCATAATATCCTCCCAGGTAATGCGGCCTATTCTACCCTGTCATTTATTTCAATTCAGCAACAAAACACATGATTTAAAAAAAAATCCCTGCATTTGCAGGGACTTTTAAACAAAAGCCTACAATTTACTGTGTGGCTGTGCCTGTAGTAGCTGTTTCAGCTTCTGGTGCAGGCGTTTCTGCTGCTGGAGTCATAGAATCTTCAGCTGGTGCATTCGCTTGTTCAGGCGAAATATCTGTATTATTTTCATCCATGACTGGCTTGTCGATTGCATCAATTGCAGCTTGTTGTTCAGGTGTTATTTTTTCTTCTGCAGCAGGTGCATTTTGCCCCTGATCAGTTGCAGCTGCTTCTTCTTTCTTTGCACACGCAGTTAGTACCAGTGGTGCGACCAGTGAGATCACAAGCATAAATTTTAACTTCATTACCTTTACCCAAACAAAGAAGATCTAATGCAGATTATGTTATTGCACAAATATGACAGTTATATGAATCTAAAATGAAAACAGGCTGGACCAAGCCAACCTGTTTAAACTTAAAAAATTATAGAATCAGAAGAATGTATTAGGCACGCTCTAGTAGCACGGCTACTGCTGGCAAGGTTTTGCCTTCTACAAACTCAAGGAAAGCCCCACCACCAGTCGAGATATAGCCAATTTTGTCAGCGACTTCATATTTATCAATAGCTGCCAATGTATCTCCACCGCCTGCTATCGAGAAACCGGCAGACTCTGCAATTGCCTGAGAAAGTGTTTTGGTACCCTCTCCAAACTGGTCAACTTCAAATACACCGACCGGACCATTCCATAAAATAGTTTTTGAATCTTTAAGAATCTCTGCAAATGCCTGAGCTGTTTCTGGACCAACATCCAGAATCATATCATTTTCCGAAACTTCTGATACTTTCTTGACTACAGCTTGAGCTTTTGCCAATGAACCCAAGAAATCTTCAAAGTTAATTTCAGATGCATTAGCAACAACCACGTCAGTTGGCAAAGGAACAGAAACTTTCGCAGCAATCGCTTTTGCAGTGTCGACCAGGTCTGCTTCAAAAAGCGATTTACCCACGTTATAACCGGCGGCCGCCAAGAAAGTATTGGCAATACCGCCGCCAACAATTAACTGGTCACAAAGTGTGGATAAAGAATTTAAAACGTCGAGTTTAGTAGAGACTTTAGAACCTGCAACAATTGCTACCATTGGCTTTTCAGGTGTTTTTAGTGCACGGCCCAGTGCATCCAGTTCTGCTGCAAGCAGCGGCCCTGCTGCTGCAACCTTGGCAAAGCGCGCTACACCTTCTGTAGATGCTTCTGCACGATGCGCAGTACCAAATGCATCCATAACAAAGACATCACACAATGCAGCATATTTTTGTGCCAGCTCAGGATTATTCTTCTTTTCACCTGCATTGAAGCGTACATTTTCCAGTAAAACTACCTGGCCGGCCTGAACTTCAACGCCATCCAAGTACTCTGTAACCAACTGGACTTCCTGACCCAGTGCCTGAGACAGATAAGCCGCAACAGGAGCGAGTGACTGTTCCGGTTTAGGTTCACCCTCTACCGGACGACCCAGATGAGAACATACTATCACTGCTGCACCTTTTTCCAGCGCAGCCTGAATTGTCGGTAATGCAGCGCGTAGACGTGCATCGCTCGTAATCTCACCATTTTTTACAGGAACGTTTAAGTCTTCACGAATAAGGACACGTTTGCCTGTCAGGTCAAGGTCAGTCATACGCTGAAAATTCATGTAATACTCTCTTTATGTATTTAAAAATGCCATCGATTTTAAATGATTATACTTAAAAAGGTTAGCTTCTTTTGCATAAAAGCTAACGTTTGCCAAAGATTTGTTATGATAGATAAAGCCCGTCTATTTCCGAGTACTTATGTCTTTTCATCCTGATCCGAAGATTAACCGCTTAAATGTATTAGGTGAACCCTTGGCAAGCTGCTGCTATGACCCTATTACCGGATATTTCCGTAATGGTTTTTGCCATACTGCTGCTACTGATCTGGGCCAGCATACTGTTTGTGCACAGATGACATCTGAATTTCTAAGTTTTTCTCAAAAACTGGGTAATGACCTGATTACACCCTTACCGGAAGTGGGTTTTCCCGGTCTAAAACCTGGTGACTTCTGGTGTATCTGCGTAACGCGCTGGGTTGAAGCCTATCAGGCTGATATGGCCCCGCCTGTAAAAATTCATGCCTGCCATCAGGCAGTACTCAGCTATGTACCTTTAGATATTTTAATGGATTATGCAGTTTGATGAAGCAGCCTCCTCTTATTCTGGCCTCCAGTAGTGAGACCCGTAAAGCGCTGTTGAATCGTTTAGGCTTGCAGTATCGATGTATTTCACCAGATATTGATGAATTACCCCAGGGTGAGACACATGCAGATGAACTTGCAAAGAGACTGGCTTTTGACAAAGCTCATATTGTTGCCAGACTTTACCCTGAAGCAGTAGTGATTGGTTCCGATCAGGTAGCATGGCGGGAACATACACCCGATGATTTTATAGGTAAGCCCTTAACAGTTGAAAAGGCAGTGCAACAGTTGCAGGCCAATTCCGGGAAAACGGTCTATTTTAGTACGGGGCTGAGTGTACAGCAGCATTCCACAGGTTTTCAGCACACACTGGTAGAGCATTATCAGGTAAAATTCCGCACATTAAATCTGGCCGAAATTGAGCGATACATCGAACTGGATCAACCACTTCACTGTGCAGGTAGCTTTAAATGTGAAAGTCTGGGCATTAGTCTGTTTGAAAAGATGACGGGTAATGACCAGACAACTTTAATGGGCCTACCCATGATTCAGCTATGCCAGATTTTGCGCCAACTTGACTTCCAGATTCCCTAGCTAATTTTTTTAATATTTACAGGTTTTTTCTATGTCCCAACCTCTAGCTGTCTTAGGCGGTATAACTGCCGAACAATTTTTAAGTGAATATTGGCAAAAAAAACCGCTACTGGTCCGTAATGCCCTACCCGAAATTATCAATATTCTTGAACCGAACGATGTTAAAGAACTTGCGCTTGAAGAAAATGTTACTGCCCGTTTAATCAAGCAAAAAGATAAAGATTCTAACCAGTGGTCAGTGAAATCTTCTCCTCTAATTAAAGGCGATTTCCAGAAAATGCCAAAACTATGGACCTTGCTGGTTCAGGCGGTTGACCATTATTCATTTGACCTCGCAGCCCTATGGAAAAAATTTCCCTTTATTCCACAGTGGCGCCGTGATGATATTATGGTGTCTTATGCGCCTAAAGGCGGTTCAGTTGGCAAGCATTTTGACTTTTATGATGTATTCCTGGTGCAAGGTTACGGTCACCGTCGCTGGCAGCTTGGGCAGATGTGCGATGCAGACACGGCTTTTGTTCCAGGTCAGCCTCTTAAACTGCTACCAGACATGGAGGTAAATTTTGATGAAGTACTGGCTCCAGGTGATCTGTTATATGTTCCGCCAGGTCTGTCTCACTATGGCGTAGCAGAAGACGACTGCCTGACCTTTTCCTTTGGTTTTCGTATGCCTAATATTGCAGATATGATGGATCGTGTGAGTGATAAATTTTCTGAAGACCAGTTACTCAGAAATCCGCTAACCGATATTCTGCGTGACCAGGCTACAGCAGCAGGTGAGATTACACCTGTTGAACTTGAGTACCTTAAAACAGAACTACTTGCCCGTCTGCAAAACTCTACTGTACTTGATGATGCTATTATCAGCTTGATGTCGGAACCGAAGTATCCGGAGAATATTCCTGAAGCGGAAGAGATCGGTACAGGTGATCTGGAAGAAGCTTTGGATCAGGGTTACATGCTAATGCTGGAACCTGCTTCACGCCTGCTTTATACAGATGAAGACAACCAGCTACTTTTTTGGGCAAATGGTGAAGCACTATATATTTCTGAAAGCTTTGCAGCCTATTTAAAGCGTCTTGCTGATGGTGAAATTCTGGTTCTTGATCAGAATTTAAATGATGAAGAAATACTTGAAGATATCGCACAGCTATTGACTGACTCTATTTTGATGTTGCTTCCACCAGAAGAAGAGCAAAACTAATATTTATTTATAAAAAATAGCCAGACCTGTTCTGGTTATTTTTTTATCTGAAAAATTATCCTAGTTATCTTCTTATGTGACTGAGAATGAACAAAACTGTCATTGAGAAATACAGCCCGGCTTGGCAAGTTGAATCTATTGAAAAATATTAAAAGGAAAGCTGAATATAATGGCAAGCCCAGCACAAACAATACGTCATAAGCTCCTCAATACATTTTTCTCAAGACATTCAGTCTGGTTTCTGTGCATTCTGATCGCATTAGGTATTACCATGCTTAGGCTATTCTATGAGCCACATTATATTTATTACTTCGTTTCAGATACCTTGCTTAACAGTGTCTGGTTAATCACAGCTTTGCTCAGCCTGCTGGGTCTCTATGATGTTTTGCAGAATCGTCACTCGATCTTAAAAAACTATCCGATTATGGGACACTTTCGCTATATTTTTGAAGATTTTCGCCCAGAGATCCGGCAGTATTTTATTGAATCGGATCATGATGCACTGCCATTTTCACGGGTACAGCGCAGTCTGGTATATCAGCGTGCGAAAAATGAAAATTCAGATAAACCCTTTGGCTCAATTTTAGATGTCTATCAGGCAGATTATCGTTTTATTACTCACTCCCTGGCACCTTGCTCACCAGCAGATCCGGCCACTTTTCGTATTCAGATTGGTAATGAGCAATGTACTCAGCCCTATAGCGCTTCAATTTTCAATATCTCTGGCATGAGTTTTGGCAGTCTCAGCGCCAATGCAATTCTGGCGTTAAATCAGGGTGCCAAGATGGGTAACTTTTACCATGACACAGGAGAAGGCAGTATCAGCCCTTATCATCTGGAGAATGGTGGCGATTTGGTCTGGCAAATTGCCAGTGGTTATTTTGGCTGCCGGACGCTTGACGGACAGTTTGATGAAGGAAAGTTTGCTAAACAGGCGCAACTTGAACAGGTTAAAATGATTGAACTCAAACTGTCCCAAGGCGCCAAACCGGGTCATGGCGGTATTTTGCCAAAGCATAAAATTTCTGAAGAAATTGCCCTAATTCGGGGAGTAAGTCGTGATCGTGACTGCATCTCTCCTGCTACCCACTCTGCTTTTCGTACACCGATCCAGATGATGCACTTTCTGCAAAAACTACGTGATCTTTCTGGTGGTAAACCAGTAGGCTTTAAGCTCTGTATTGGGCATCCATGGCAATTTATGAGTATTGTAAAAGCTATGCTGGAAACCAAAATTGTACCGGATTTTATTGTAGTCGATGGCTCTGAGGGTGGTACAGGTGCAGCACCAATTGAATTTAGTGACTATATTGGTACACCTCTGCGTGAAGGCTTACGCTTTGTACATAATACCTTGGTGGGTACCGGTTTACGTGATCAGATCAAGATTGGAGCAGCGGGTAAAATCGTCAGTGCATTTGATATTGCCAGTACATTTGCACTGGGCGCAGACTGGGTGAATTCAGGTCGGGGGTTCATGTTTGCAATTGGCTGTATACAGGCACAAAGCTGCCATACCAATCAGTGCCCGGTTGGGGTAGCTACACAGGACCGTGACCGACAAAAAGCTTTACATGTGCCCACCAAAGCTGAACGGGTTTTTAATTTCCATAAAAACACTTTGCATGCCTTGGCAGATATGATAGCAGCAGCAGGCTTGCGTCATCCTTCGGAACTTGATGCACACCATCTGGCACAACGGATTAATGACCGGGAAATTAAAAATTATGCCCAGTTGCATTATTTTATGGAGGAAAATGCCCTTATTAATAACCAGCTTCAGGATAAAGAAAATTTTTATTACCGCATGTGGCAAATGGCCAGTGCTCAAAAATTCTGAACTGTAAAAAGCTGAGTACATACATTCTTCACTTGGCTAACTTGATCACCATAAAACTCTATCTGAGGAAAACACGATGAGTAACTTGCGCTGTTATAAACAAATGCCTGTATGGTCTAATAAAACCCTTCCTCAGAATTTCCGCGAGAAACATAATACTCAAGAAGGGACTTGGGCTAAATTGACAATATTGCAGGGCGAACTGGTATTTGCCATGCTATCAGAAAATGGTGAAATAATTTCTGAAGAAACTTTTAATGCTAGTCATCAACCTTCCTTAGTCTCACCTCAAGCATGGCACAAAATTGTCTCTACCAGTTCCGATATTGCCTGCCAACTTGAATTTTTCTGTGAACCTGAGCGTTACTTTGAAAAGAAATATGGACTAGTACCAACGCATTCCGAAATACGTATGGCGAGTAAAATTCTGCACAGTGCAGGTACCGCACTTGATCTTGGTTGTGGTAGTGGCCGCAATACACTTTTTCTCAGTGAAAAAGGTTTTGAGGTCGATGCATGGGATATTAATGAAGCTAGCATCAATAAGCTTAATGAAATTATTGATGCAGAGAAAATTCATCATATTCACACTGAGATACGTGACCTGAACCAGAATCCCATTATTGAAAAACGCTATAACTTTATCTTTTCAACGGTTGTGCTGATGTTTTTACAGCCCGCTACTATTCCCCGACTTATAGAAGAAATGCAAAAAGCAACTCTGCCTGAAGGTTATAACCTGATTGTTGCGGCTATGGATACACCAGACTATCCATGTAATGTTGATTTCCCCTTCACCTTTAAAGAAGGAGAGCTCATTCGTTATTATACGGGTTGGAATATCTTACAATATAATGAAGATGTTGGTGAGCTACATCGGCTCGATGAGCATGGTCGCCGGATAAAATTGCGTTTTGCTACATTACTGGCAAAAAAGCAGGCTTGAATATAAAAGCATACTATTCACTAAAAACTACAAAGCCAGATCATTACTCTGGCTTTTTCAGAAGATTATATGACGCTAAGTTTTATTAGTACTTAATGCCAGATCATGAGCTTATTTATTCATAATAGTATTTTGAAGGTCTGGCATGTAGAAATGCCGGAATCAGCCCGGTAAGTGCAGCCCGAATATCAGCCCGCTCATTAATGAGTTGATGCGAACCCTCTTCAAGCATAAGCAGGGTCTGTAATCGGAATTTTCGCCGAATAAATTCAATGTTATAACGCCAGTCTACCGTCTGGTCCAGGGCTCCCTGAGCAAGCCAGACTGGTATTCGGCAAGCCGGTCGCTGCTCCATTTCCAGCATCCACCGCGACATCGCCAGAATCCAGTCCATACCCATCATACGGGGCTGTAAGGGATCTTTTAAGCGAATAAAGCGCAGAAATTCCGGATTATGGTTATTACGCCGGAAATGTCGAGGCACTTGCCGCTTGATACGCCGGATAATACCGAGGCCAACCGGGTTATGCCACCATGCTGTTTTTGCAGGTCGAATGAGTGGAGATAAAAGCAAAATACGATCAACAATCGGATTACGGCGTTGCTCAGCATATTCGAGCAAATGATGCATCCAGATTGCGCCTCCCGTACTCTGTCCAATACCTAACCATGGTTGCGGCAACTGGTCAGCCTGACGGACATACTGATATACGGCCAGTAAAACCTGCTGATAATGATCAAAATTCTGGATATTGGCCGGCGAACCGTCACTTAAGCCATGCCCCGGCAAGTCATATGTTATTACGCTGAAGCCCTGTTCAAGTATTTCACGGATGATTGGCTGGTAAATGCCGCTGTGTTCAAGATAACCATGCAGCAAACAGACCGTACCTTTAATTTCAGCAACTCTCGGTTTAAAAACCTGTACATGTAATCGAAAAAGTGGCATGGGAACATAACCCTGCCATTGGTCACAGTACAGCAGATTTAAACCATAAAGTTTGCGATAAGCCAAAATATCAACTGAGGGCTCATACGGGCGGTTCAGATTTAATGGTTCTAGAAGCTGTGAAGTAATTTCACGGCTAGGTATAGGCAAGTCAAGTTGGGTAAGTACATTCGGATTTAAAAATGGGATATCTGACATTAAGGTACCTCCCGGCAGCCACTTGAGCCAAATAGGATATCGCGAATTGTGGCCAGCATTTCGTAATTGGCACGGCGACTGTGATCATAATTCTGCCGGCTTGGACGCCAGTCTGTTAATTTTGAAGGCATAGGCGCTTCAACCGGTATGGTTTCTATACCGTTTAGTGCAAATAAACGGCGTGTACGTGGCATATGATAAACATCCGTGATCAAGATTACTGTAGGTGCCCCACCTTTTTTCTGTAAAAGCAATGAACTGAACCGTGAATTCTCACAGGTATTCATACTGCGGTTTTCCAGTAATTTTGCTTCTACATTTCTTTCTTTTAGCCAAGCCTGCATATAAGGGGCTTCTACCCCGCTTAAAACAATGGGTAAATGGTATTGTTTTTCGACTTCCAGGGTTTTCTCGAGCCGCAAGCGGGTATATTTATTCACTACAATATCTTTCTGGTTATCAGCTAAAGTTAAACCGCCACCTAAAACAACAATTGCATAAGGTTTGCTGGAACTTGCCGGATAGACTGGTTCATTTTTTTCTTTTTGTATTTGGGCAATATCCTGATAAATTTCGCTTTCTACTGCCTCTTGCTGTTCAACCGGATGTGTCATCAGGAAATCTATATATTGCTCCATTAACACCTTATTCTCTGCGCTATTCAATTGCAGAAGCTCACGCATGTCTTCAACCGAATCGGAGACTGGCTGTTCTTGTTCCTGTCCTTTTTTATCAACAGATGGAACCAGTAATGGAATAACCGGTTGGTCGTCCTTATCGTTTTCTTCTTTTTCCTGTTCTTCAATAATAATTTTTTGCAATGCTTTATAACGGGCCTGTAGCGTAGGCAAATCCTGTGCATTCTGGTTTTGCATAGACTGCTCCATCAGCTTTAAGTATGCCTGACGGGCAATCCAGAGATTTGAACCAGGCTCTAGTTCCTCATATTCGCTCAGGGCGGCCATTTCCTGACTTTTTGCTGCCACCTGGTTGACTTCTACTGGCACAAAAGTATTAAGAGCCTTGACCACCAGCTGCGAATAAAAAGGGGTATAGATAAAAACCATCAGACAGCCGAGCAGTACAAATATGCCTGCGGCAAGCTGTACTAAACGCACCATCCAATGATACTGAGCCATAAACTGTTTATTCCGTATGTGAGCAAATCTGGGCTATTTCATTATAGAGTACCGGTTCCGGCTCGAGCATGATGTTAAATTTCTGATAAACATCGTGCTGTACCGCGCAGTAAGTAGCTTTGATATCTTCTAATGACGCTTCAGCATAATTGACCAGGACCAGTGCCTGTTTTTCAAACATGCCTACCTGACCCAGACGCTTGCCCTTCCATCCTGCCTGCTCAATCAGCCAGCCAGCTGCGATCTTGGCCTGACCAGTCAACTGGGGGTAATGCGGTAGTCTCGGGAATCGCACTGCCAGTTTCTGATAAGCCTCATTACTAATTACAGGATTTTTAAAAAAACTGCCGGCATTAGGATATTGTGCCGGGTCAGGTAACTTACTTTGTCGAATATGAATAACCTGCTGTTGCAGGTTTTCGGCACTCTGATCACCTGCCATAGCCAGTTTCAGATCGCCATAGTTCAGCTTGAGCTGCGGTGTTTTTAATAACCTGAATGTTACATGGGTAATAATGTAGCGATTTGGCTGATCTTTAAAAATACTGTGCCGGTATGAAAAACCGCAGTCTTTAGCACAGATCGAGTCAAACTGGCCAGTTTCACGATCATATACTTGTACCGATTCAATAAAATCCCCAGCTTCTACCCCATAAGCACCAATATTCTGTACAGGTGACGCGCCAACTCGTCCTGGAATTAAAGCCAGGTTCTGTAAGCCATACAAGCGTTTTGTGGTGGTATAGAGTACAAACTCATGCCAGACCTGACCGGCACCCACCCTCAGGCTGCGGCTTTGTTCATCTTCATCTAAATACTCAATACCTTGAATATCAATATGCATGACCAGTGCATTAATCTTTTCAGGTAGAAGCAGGTTACTGCCACCAGAAAGTACAAGAATATTCAGCTGATTCTGGATAGCATATTGAACCGCAGCCGGAATCTGCCGAGTCTGTTCAATGTGAATGTAATGGGAAGCGACACTGTTAAGCTTTAAACTGTTAAAAGGTTTAAGTTGAATATTATTTTGAATCTGAATCACATCTAAACCTTTTAAATTACTGACCAAACTGACTTTTAAATACATTTATCCAGGCACGACTGCTTGATTCACACTGATCCAGTACCCGCTCAAAACCATCAAGTCCGCCATAATAGGGATCGGGTAAAGCCTGCTTGGAATATTCAGGGTCATGCTCACTCATCAGAGCAACTTTTGCACGCAGGCATGTTTCGCCATATTCAAGACCAGCTTGATGCATTACTGCTTGTATATCTTCAAGACTCTGATGATCCATTGCCAGAATCAAGTCAAAATCAAGAAAATCCTGAGTCTTTAACTGACGAGCTCTTAACGTTGAGAGATCATAACCACGTTTTTTAGCATGCTTCTGACTCCGTTGGTCAGGTGCTTTACCTGGATGATAATTACTGGTGCCAGCTGAATCAACGATTACATTTAACTGATACTCGTCACAATAATGCCTCAGGACAATTTCCGCTGTGGGAGAGCGGCAAATATTTCCTAAACAGACACACAACACCTTATACGGCGCTTTGGACGACATAACGACCTCAAGTACAGCTTTCTTTTGAAGAGTCTTATGTTAAGTTATTTACAGGATGAATCCTATAGAACTGTAAAACAATAATGTTCAATTTTTTAAAGAATTAAGGAAAACGTATGGGCCAATTTCAGTTTCAAACCGTTCCCAATATTATTGCTGGGCTAGGCTCAATTGAGAGACTCAAGCAAATCTTGATAGAGCAGAAGTCCAAAAAACTGTTATTGGTTACCGATCCGGGAATGCTGGCTCAGCAGCTTCATCAACCTGTTTTAGATATTTTACATAGCATTGGACTTGAATATAGTATTTATGCTGATGTACAGGCTGATCCACCAGAAGACGTAGTCCTGGCAGCCGCCCGTTTTGCCCGAGAAGAAAAAGCAGACATTATTTTAGGCTTTGGTGGCGGCAGCTCTATGGACGTTGCCAAGATTATTGCCCTGCTTGCGCATCCTGAACAACAGCAAAAGCTCCAGGAGATGTATGGTGTAAATCAGGTCCAAGGCGCACGACTGAAATTAATTTTAATTCCCACCACTGCTGGTACCGGCTCCGAAGTCACGCCTATTTCGATAGTAACCACTGGGGAAACAACAAAAAGTGGAATAGTATCATCTGTGCTTTTTGCAGATACTACTATACTCGATGCAAATTTCACCCGAAATTTACCACGTCATATTACTGCAGCGACCGGTATTGATGCGATGGTGCATGCTGTCGAAGCCTATACATCTAAAATTAAAAAAAATTTCTATGCGGATTTACTCGCAGTTAAAGCGCTCCAGATTCTTTATACAAATTTAAGACCGGTACTTGAAAATGGCCACAATATGGAAGCCCGGCAGAATATGCTGGTCGGTTCAATGCTTGCCGGGCAGGCCTTTGCCAACTCACCAGTGGGTGCGGTACATGCCTTGGCTTATCCGCTTGGTGGACACTTCCATATTTCACATGGGCATAGCAATGCTCTGGTTTTTACTGAAGTCTTAAAATTTAACCTGACTCATGCCAAGCAGCACTATGCTGAATTGATGTTACATATTGAACCTAAAAGTAGTGGCTCAGTAGAAGGCCTTAGTGATCTGTTTATTGATCATATGCAAAATTATCTGGACATCACTGGCTTACCCTTGACTTTGCAATCACTCGCCATACCTGAGCAGGCTTTAGAACAGCTGGCACAAGATGCAATATTACAAACCCGGCTATTACAGAATAACCCCCGTGAGCTGGGTTATGAGGATGCCCTCAATATATATCGAGCCATTTATTCATGAATAAGCCTGTAATTACCGAACGCAAGCATTTTAAATTTTTCTTGCCGATTCAGACTCGCTGGGCAGATAACGATATATACGGGCACGTCAATAACGTAACCTATTATAGCTATTTTGACACGGCGGCTAATTCGCTGCTGATTCAGAAAGCAGGGTTTAACATTCATCAATCCCCTGTAATTGGGCTGGTAGTTGATTCTGCTTGTAGCTTTTTTCAGGAACTGTCTTTTCCTGAAATAATTGAGGTTGGCGTAGCAATTGAACGTATCGGCCAATCTTCTTTAACATATCGTTTAGCGATTTTTAAACAGGGTCAGCAGCAAGCATCTGCACAAGGTCACTTTGTTCATGTGTTTGTAAATCGTAAAACACGAAAAAGCACTCCCATATCTCAACAGATGCGGGAGGATCTAGCCACTTATTGTTTATAAAACAATCATAATTTTAACTGGATATTTTGCAGCTCGGCATCAAAAAGATGAATTAAACTCTGAATTGCAGGCTCCTGCTGTAGTAATTCTTTTGCACGCTGGTACGCTTTTTCCTTGCGTACCGTTTGCATGATATATGGCGTGATCTGCTCAATTTCTTTGTATTCCACTTGAAACTGTGTATCGGGCCATTGCTCTTTCATGGCTTGCTCTAAAGCATGCTGGAGCTGAGACAGCATTCCTTCATATTGTTGTGGAATTTGAAAAACTGACAGGCCATTAATCGTGCCTGTCATCAATCCATGCTGGGCCAGCTCTTGAACGGCAGGTGATAACTCGCTATTCCTAAACCAGTATTCCCATTTTTCTACAGTCCAGTCATGCTCTAACTGCTGAGGTGCCAGTGTTAGAATATCCTGAGGCATCAAGTGACCAGAGTTTTCATATTGCTGAGCGCTAATACCAGCTTTTTCCAGCTTAGTATCAGACAATTTTTCATCAGAAAAACTATGAGATACCTGCTCACTCTTTCCCCCGGTTTTAAAGGACTCGGCTACAGGTAACTCAACAAATAAATCTTCCGCAGATATGGTAGGCGCTGTTTCACTCTGGCTAAGATCTTTTAGTATATCGGGTTGGGTGCTTACTGCCAGTTCTGAAATGACTGCAGTATCAGGTTCAAGAAATTTAGTATCCAAAAGATCAGCAGAAGGCGCTACCGGTTTAGGCTGAATATTTAAACCTGCCTCATCAAACCCGACCAGCCCATCAGCCGAGTTTAAATTGAAGCTCAGCATTTCATTTGCTGCTGAACTTTCCTCAGTATTACTGTCCGGAACAGCTGGTTCTAGCGGTTTTTTCTCAAAAGGTTCAGAAGAGTCTGCTGTAGTTTTAGGCACAGTGTCTGGCTCTGCTCCAGCGAGTAATAACTCTTCAGAAATAAAATTTGTCTCAGGCTCAAATTTCTCTGCTAAAACTGTTACCTGTGGTTCAGACAGATGAGGTGCTGTATTAACTTCTGCCGATGCTGAGGAGCTACTATCAGGAACCGCCTGTCCAGAATAGTCTATTGATATTTCATCAGGTGCCAAAGGCCGAAAAGCTAACAGCCGTAAAATACACATTTCAAAGCCCTGCTCTTGCGTAACAGACAGTTGCAGGTCAGCTCGTCCTTTACAGGCAATTTGATAATACAGTTGCAGGTCTTGCGCTGAAATCAGGCGTGAGAGCTGTAAAATTTTACGGTTAATCTCATCACTGTATTTAAGGCCTAGGTCGGGCAAATATTGTAATAGAGCCAATTCGTGTAAGGTCGAAATCAGCTGATCCAGAACAAGTGAAACATCCAGTGCCTGATGTCTAAACTGTAATAAAAGCTGGCTGACCCGGGCCTGATTATTCTGATGAATGGCCAGAATCAGGTCATAGATGATAGTGCGGTCGATCAGCCCCAGCATCTCTTTGACATCCTGATGGTGTACCTCACCCTGACCATAAGCAATCGCCTGATCTGTCAGAGACAATGCATCACGTAGGGAGCCTTGGGCAGACTCACCAATTTGCCAGATGGCGTCACTATCAGCATTAATCTCTTCTTTTTGTAAAATTCGGGTTAAATGTTCAGTAATCTCATCAACTGCTAATGGTCGCAAGGTAAATTGCAGGCATCGTGAAATAACCGTAATAGGTAATTTCTGCGGATCTGTGGTAGCGAATAAAAATTTTACATGCTCTGGCGGCTCTTCGAGCGTTTTCAGGAGTGCATTAAAAGAGTGAGTAGAGAGCATATGCACTTCATCGATCAGATAAACCTTAAAGCGTCCCTGAGTCGGTGCATAAGGTACATTGTCGAGCAGTTCGCGGGTATCTTCAACTTTGGTTCTTGAAGCGGCATCAATTTCAATCAGATCAATGAAACGGCCTTCATTGACGGCTTTACAGGTAGCACATACTTCGCATGGTGTAGAAGTAACACCGGTTTCACAGTTTAAGCACTTTGCTAAAATACGCGCAATTGTTGTTTTGCCTACGCCACGTGTACCTGTAAATAAATAAGCATGATGCAGACGGCCACGTTCTAACGCATTGGTCAGCGCCCGTGACACATGGCTTTGCCCGACCAGCTCATTAAAGTTGCGTGGACGATATTTTCGCGCAAGTACTTGATACATGTATGCTCCTTTTTGCCTGTATAAGCATACTGTTTTTTTGCAGCTTAGTGAATGAGCCGATGTCATCAATTGCTTTTAAAACGACAAGTCACTACTTTGCGTTTGAATATGAAAATAATTTTTGAAACCAGATACGCTTTTACATTTATGTATATTTAAAATTTCTGTGCTTTTAAACTATCAGGCAATCTTGTGAACACATAGAATAATGGCTGCAATTCGCTCCACACCTGAATAATATGGCTGTTCGAGTTCTTCACCAAAAATATCCGGATCGATTTCCTGCCAGCGCCATGTAAATTTTGATTGTCCTTTAAACCACTCTTCAATTCGTTCCTGTAATACGCTTTGACCATTACGGATGGCAACCCCTGTATATAAAAACAAGTGTCCATTTCTGTAAAGATGAGTAACCCCTTGCTGCACAATATCAAAAGCCAGCTGTGCACCATCCATTTTATAGCCACCATGCCGATACTGACGCCGCTCCGAGTCTACCAGGTAAGGAGGATTGGCAATAATCAAATCATATTGCTCATGAATTTCCTGATATAAATGACTATTTACTGCACGAAACTTTTCAATGCCCGAGAATTCTGCATGAAGTTCACTTAATAATAGAGCGTGTGGATTAATGTCTACCAATGTAAGTTCTGGCTGAGGGTTAAATTTTTTGGTTGTTAGAATCGCAGTGGCTGCCGTACCCGAACCCATTTCCAGAATACTGCTCACAGAGAATTGCTGTTGTTTTAGGAAACAGTCTAAATGCAAATTAAAACGGTAGGTATCAGGTCCTAAGAAAACAGCATTCTGGCTAGTTGTAGGGTAACTGCTATGGATAAAAATCTCATCATTTAAACTTGAAACACGAAATTTGCAGCGAAACAGTTGCTCCTGCTGTTCAAGCAAATCATGATATTTCAATAGTTCAAATAAAGGTGCCTTGAGATCTGCTGCATAGAACCAGCGATTCCAGCCAAAAATATCTGCTAAAGTTTCTCCTACCGCCGCATGTCTTAAGACCCGTGAATGCGTTTCTGGCGTTACACTGATAAACTGATAAGCATTAGCTTTAAGATGTTTTAACAGATCTAGTAAAGCTTGCTTCTTGGTTTGTAAATCTGAAAGCTCTATGTCCATATATGTCCTTTTATATTATTTTAATTCAAGAGAACCATCCTTTCCTACCAGTAAGTACACCATCTGCACAGCGTAAAGCTTCTTGAGTAAGTGCCCACAAACGGTAATCTCCAGTCATGGAACCCATCTGGAAATTATGAGTATAGGCAAAACTCAAATTACGCTCAGGATCACACCAGGCCGCTGAACTGTTATATCCCATGTGCCCAAAACCTTGTTGGGCGGCCTTACCCAGCGTAAAGATCCGATGATAGCCCAAACGCCAGTTCATGGGTACAGGCATAACCCGGTCGCGAGCAAAACTCTGAATACTGCTGAGCTCCTGAAAAACTTCTGGTTTAATCAAGACCTTACCTTTCCACTGTCCATGATTAGCCAACATGGCATAAATTTTTGCCAGACTATGCGCATTAAACACACCATTGGCTGCGGGAACCAAGGCCTGCAGGCCGGCCTCATTAAAGAAGCTAAAGTTTTTCATTCCTTTAGGAACCATAGCATCTTGGAAATCTTGAGGGTTCTGTCCACTCCAGTAAAACAGCTTTTCACTGAATGATGTTTTTCTTTTTGTTTTCTTTGATATTTGATTGTTATGTTCCTTCCGGACTGGTTTAGAGGCAGCAAAAGGACGAGCTACACGCTCCAGTTCAGTCAAGGGAAGACCAAAATATGCACCATCTAACCCAAGTGGTTCTACCAGATATTGTTGCATTAACTGAGATAAAGTTTGACCGGTAACTTTCTCAAGTAGCCCGCCGACCAGCCAGCCAAAGGTTAAAGCCTGATAAGCAACGCCCTCTCCTGCTGAAAAACGTGGTTTAGCCTGCTCGAACACTGTTAACATATGCTGCCACTCAAGCATTTCTGCAGCGTCATTAATCAGGTTGCGGATATCATATAAACCGCTTTGATGAGACAATATATGTCGTAGCGTCAGCTTGTCTTTCCCTTGCTGTGCAAATTCAGGCCAATATCGACCAATGGGTGTGTCATAGTCCAGAAAGCCTTCACTTACCAGAATATGAGCCAAAGTGGCCAATACGCCTTTACCGGTTGAATAGCATACTGCCAGCGTATCGGCTTGCCCGTTTTTAGTTGCAGATTTTTTGCCAGTATAAATATCAACAACTTTTTTTCCTTTAAAATAAACTGCTAACCCAGCCCCTCCGCTATTTAAACGGTTAGACTGCAATCGGCTAAACAGCTTTGCTAAATCTCTGAATTCAGATTGACATTCACCCTGATAATGCTGGTGTCCATGAAGAATCCATTCTTGAATGGCTGACATATCATTACTCTTATTTTTAATCTAAATGTTTTAATTCAATACTTACTATAAAAAAGCCTGAGTTATGAAACTCAGGCTTAAAACTTACAACGCTTTAATACAACCCGCAACATGGGGTTTATGCGATTTGGCATTACAAATCAGGAATACTGTATCTTGGCCTTGCTTGGCAGAGAGAAGCTCTACCCGGGAAGGTAAATACATAGGTAATTTAAAATTCACATCGGCTTCATAAGCTTCTGGTAGTTCAAGACTTGCCAGTGCTCGAGCCTTACTCCACATACCATGCGCTATTGCCTGCTTGAAACCAAATGCCTTGGCTGTAACAGCATGAATATGGATCAGGTTGAAGTCTCCTGAGACTAAAGCATAGCGGCGTCCGGTATTTTCAGAAATATCCCATTTTTCTTTCAACTGATATTCTGGTTCCTGTTCAGCCTTTACCTTTTCAGCCGCTTTTACTGTACTTTTCTGACGAACAAGATAGGTAGTCAGTCCTTCCATCACGACCTGGTTACCAGCTTTAGCAGTAGTGATAAAGTCGAATTGTATACCTTTATCATGGGGTTTAAGTTCACCAAACCTGCAAGACAACGTCAGCTCTTCACTGGTTTTGATGCTACGGGTTTGACGTACCATATTGCGAATATGTACCAGCCCCAGAATTGCAAACGGGAAAGCTTCCTGCGTCATCATATGCATTTGCAGACTTTGTGAAAGTACTGCCAGATAAATTGCAGGAACCTCTCCATTATTTTTAAAGCCGCACACTTCATTGTAGGCTTTCAGATGTTTCTGATCGATCTTAAGAGAGTCCACAACATATTCAACTTGTGGCAATACTTTCTCAGCTTTAGGCTTTTTAAAAATCAGTCCCTGAATAACTTTTGGATAAGCCAGATAAGGCTTAGGCAACTGGCTAAAATGACGTGTGTGCATACTCAACCTTCATCAATATCTTTTTTATAAATAAAATTCCCTCTCCCTTGCTCAGGAAGAGGGCCAGAGAGGTTTAAATCCACCTCTCCTTTTATACTGCTCTTCCCTTTAATGGAAAAGAGTTTTTATGAAAAATTTACGCGCCTAACAGGCTTTGTCCACAGACACGCACAACGTTGCCATTTAGGCCTGTAGATGCAGTTGAGGCAAACCATGCTATCGTTTCAGCAACATCTACCGGTAAACCACCCTGACTCATAGAGTTCATACGGCGTCCGGCTTCACGGATTGCAAATGGTATGGCTGCGGTCATTTGAGTTTCAATAAAACCCGGGGCAACTGCATTAATGGTAATCCCATTTTTCAGAAGTGGTGCGGTAAATTTAACCAGACCGATTACGCCTGCTTTAGAGGCAGCATAGTTAGTTTGGCCCAGATTACCCGCAATACCTGATATGGAGGATACGCATACAATACGGCCATTGTTATTTAAGCCATCATTTTCCAGCAGATAGTCATTAATACGCTCTGCCGCAGACAGGTTGATATTTAGTACCATGTCCCAAAGTTCAGGCTTCATATTGGCCAGCGTCTTGTCACGGGTCACACCGGCATTATGCACAATAATATCCAGACCACCTTTTTCTGCGGAAGCTGTCTTAATTTTTTCACCTGCATCAGCTGCGGTAATATCCAGTGCCAAAACTGAACCACCAATACTTGCTGCAACCCGGTCAAGGTCAGCTTGCTGCTGTGGTACATCAAGACAAATCACATGAGCACCATCACGTGCCAGTACCTGTGCAATCGCCTCGCCAATACCACGGCTGGCACCAGTTACCAATGCCACTTTGCCATCTAAAGGTTTAGCCCAGTCAACATTTACCACTTCAGCTTTAGATACACGGATTATCTGACCAGATACATAAGCTGAACGAGGTGAAAGCAGAAAACGTAGAGTAGATTCAATATTTGCTTCAGCGCCTTCATCTACATATACAACTTGAGCGGTAATACCCTTTTTGAATTCTTTGCCAACTGACTTAACAAAGCCTTCTAATGCGCGCTGGGCAATTGCCTGTTTTACTGTTTTGGCATGCTCAGGTGTAATGCCTACTACAATCACTCTGCCAGAAGTCTGAATCTGGCGGGCAACCGGATTGAAAAATTTATACAGTTCATTTAACTGCTCAGAGTTCTGGATTCCGGAAGCATCAAATACCACTGCCTTAAACTTGGACTCTTTATCGCCAGCATTAAAAGCACTGAGGTTCAAGCCGGTCTGGGCTGCTGCCTGCTGTAGTTCAGCATTATTACCTGCATAGCTATTTGCATGGATATTGTTTAAAACCTGTGCAATTTCACCAGACAATGTGCTTGAGGGTGCTGCACCTAAAAGTACTGCTCCTTTAATAACAGGCGCAGCTGACTCAAAACGGTCCAGCTGGATTGGCGATGGTAAACCTAGATTCTTGATGACAAATTTACCAATTGGAGATTTTGCAAATACCTGGTATTGATCAGTCATGTTTATTATCTCTCATACAATTTAATTTGAATGAACCTGGAGTTCTGTTGACTTTAGAAGTAATCTCAAACAGTTATATTTCAAAGGGTCCACCGGATTCTAGCAAAATAATACTTGAGTTACTGTTTTGATGTCTTGACCTGAAAGCTCCATGCAATGTCATTGTAGTCAATTCAGGCTATTCTATAATATGTTAATGTAACACATCAGAATATCGTAAACGTGCTTGGAAAAGCCTTATGACTAAAACAACTCAAGAAAATCAGGCGGTCGAGAATTCTGCTCGGGAAAACGTGTCAAATACATCAAAAACAGCATCACGTACTGCTAAAAGTACGACCAAATCTCCCAAAGCAGTAAAATCCACTTCTAGCCGTAGCAAAAAAACTGTCTCTACTGCAGCTAAAGTTACTTCGTCTAATCCATC
This sequence comes from Acinetobacter sp. 1294596, assembly GCF_000582925.1. NCBI lineage: Bacteria > Pseudomonadati > Pseudomonadota > Gammaproteobacteria > Moraxellales > Moraxellaceae > Acinetobacter > Acinetobacter sp. 1294596. Next base: position 59,717 of record NZ_JFCC01000009.1, read on the forward strand.
TTCTGTTCAACAGGATCAAAACATGAGTCAAAACACAGTTCGCCGCGTTGCAATTATTGGTGGTAACCGTATTCCATTTGCACGTTCAAATGGTCCTTACTTTACTGCATCCAATACTGATATGTTAACCGCAGCATTAAATGGCCTTGTTGAGCGTTTTAATCTGCAGGGACAACGTATTGGTGAAGTTGTTGCTGGTGCTGTTCTGAAACATAGCCGTGACTTTAATATGACACGCGAATGTGTACTTAATACTCAACTTGCACCTGAAACACCTGCTTACGACATCCAGCAGGCATGTGGCACTGGTTTACAGGCTGCCTTTTTGGTTGCAAATAAAATTGCCCTAGGCCAGATTGATGTAGGTATTGCTGGTGGTGTGGATACCACTTCCGACGCGCCAATCGCTTTTGGGGATGGTTTACGTAAGGCCTTACTCGAACTCAATATTGCCAAAACTGCAAAAGACCGGCTAAAAGCCTTAACTAAAATTAATGTTAAAAACCTACTGGATGCGCCTAAAAATGGTGAACCACGTACCGGCTTGTCTATGGGGGAACATCAGGCGATTACTGCGCTCGAATGGGGAATTTCCCGTACTGCACAAGATGAACTGGCTGCATCAAGCCATCATAAGCTGGCTGCAGCCTATGAAGCAGGTTTTTTTGATGACCTGATTACTCCTTTTCTCGGTGTTGAACGTGACCAGAACCTTCGTCCGGATTCATCTGTCGAGAAACTGTCAAAACTGAAACCTGTTTTTGGTAAAGGTGAGACAGCTACTATGACCGCAGGCAATTCGACTCCCCTAACTGACGGTGCATCTGTTGTATTGCTGGCATCTGAAGAATGGGCAAAAGCTAACGGTCATGAAGTACTGGCTTATTTGACCTTTAATGAAACTGCTGCTGTCGATTTCGTTAACAAGAAAGAGGGACTGCTAATGGCACCTGCTTATGCAGTTCCACGTATGCTTGAACGTGCCGGTCTGAAACTTCAGGATTTTGATTATTATGAAATTCATGAAGCTTTTGCTTCCCAGGTACTTTCTACCTTAAAAGCATGGGAAGACCCAGCTTTCTGTAAAGAGCGTTTAGGACTGGAAGCGCCACTTGGGTCAATTGATCGCTCTAAATTGAATGTTAATGGTTCCTCACTGGCAGCAGGGCATCCATTTGCAGCGACTGGCGGCCGTATTTTGGCTACTGCTGCAAAACTGATTAATCAAAAAGGTTCTGGCCGGGTACTGATTTCAATCTGTGCAGCGGGTGGACAGGGTGTTACAGCAATTGTAGAAAAATAATTTCTGCTTTGTGAATGAATACAAGAAGGCCGCTTAATGATTAAGCGGCCTTCTTGTATTTTCTTGTCTTAAACTCATAATAGCTGGTTTTTTACCACCCTATTCTATCTAAGGCATTTAATCTGGCTTTTATATAATATCTACAATGATCTTTAATTTTAATTATCTCTAACTTTAAGATCAGAACATGATAAAAATTTGTTTAACACCGGCCTTCCTGTCCGAGACTTATCGATAATCTGGTGCATATCCCAGCCGCATTTCGATGCGGTCATAAAACCACTGGAAGATAAAAGTATATACCAATATACATAATGTCATGCCAAGGTCCAGCAGAATAGCTTGGCCCAAGCCGATATTTAAAGCATAAGCCACCATTGGAATAGTCGCGAGCATTAAACCACCTTCAAAACCAACTGCATGACAAATTCTCACCTTAACTGTTCTTTTAAGCTGATGCCTGTGTTCAAATTTTTCAAAAAAATGATTAAAAATCATATTCCAGATCACTGAAGTAATTGCCATGACCACACCAAGTGTACCTGACACTTCCATTGGTACTTCAAATAGGAAACTTAGTGCAATCGCAATGATAATTAATAAAATAATTTCATAACTCAGCGCATGGATCAGCCTGCGCTTGGACAATAACATGACTTTCACCTACAAATTTATTGATAAGTTTATTTTATGTGCATAATATTGTCTAATCTAATTAACTCCTTTCATTTTTTTTGATAGATGAATATAAATCAAGACCAGCTCACTATTTTTAAAACAGTAATTGAAACAGGTTCTTTTTCAGCAGCAGCGCGCAAACTGGGAAAAGTCCCCTCGGCTGTAAGTATGTCAATTGCAAATCTGGAAATTGATTTAAATCTTCAACTCTTCAAACGTAATGGACGTGAGCCTGTGCCTACCTCTCAGGCTTGGGTGCTCTATGAAAAAACTGAACAGCTACTGGTTGAGATTAATCAATGGAAACAGCATGCCTTTGCATTAAGCAATGGTCTTGAGTCCTCTTTAACCATTGTAGTGGTGTCGGAGCTGCTTTATACCAATTGGACTGATTATGTCAGTATTGTTGAAAAACAGTTTCCAGAACTGCAAATTAATGTTATTTCCGCACCACAAGAAGATGCTTTGCAGATGCTGATTAATCGTAGTGCCCAGCTGGCGCTTATGTTTGAGCGTGAACAGCTGGATAGTCGGGAACAGTTTATTGAACTCAAGCGTGAAGTCATCGTACCCGTAGCTGCCTATACTCATCGCTTGGCTGCTTCTAAACAGGTAATATTTGAGGATATTTTAAAAAGCAGACAAATTGTAGTCGCGAGTCGTGATCATCTGATTAAACCTGAACTGCTTTTTTCAAAACAATACTGGCGTACCGATAATCACTACTCAGCCTGTGCCATGATCAGCCGGAATTTGGGTTGGGGAATTTTGCCCCTAGAAATTTTTAATAAGAATGCACAGCTTGCCAAAGATTTAAAGATTCTGGAAATTGCCGATTTCACCCCAAAATTTGAATATTATGTCGATCTGGTCTGGAGCCGGGAAACTGAACTGGGCGCAGCTGCACGTTTTTTAATCCAGCATCTTCGAGAAAAGCGTTTAAATGTATAAGAAATATTTTGATTATTAATTTTCACTTTAGCCTGTCAGGCTTTGTGATATAACTGATTTCACAACTATTTTAATTTTAGACTTTGATAGCAATGACACATTCAGCGTTAAACCAATTAAAAAATTTGACTACCGTCGTGGCAGATACGGGCGACCTTGAAGCCATTCGCCAGTTTCGTCCTCTGGATGCTACCACCAATCCTTCGTTAATCACCGCAGCAGCAGCTCAGCCGGAAAACAGGACATTAATCGAATCTGCTTTTGAACAGGCAAAGCAGGAAAATTTTACTGAAGATGCCCTGATTGAACGTACGATTGATATTTTAACAGTTAAATTGGGCGTTGAAATTTTAAAGCTAGTAGAAGGTCGTGTATCTACGGAAGTTGATGCTTCTTTGTCATTTAGAACAGAAGCTACAGTTAAGAAGGCTCATGAACTGATTGAACTTTATCAGCAGTACGGTATTGATAAAAAACGGGTACTGATCAAGATTGCCTCAACCTGGGAAGGTATACAGGCTGCCAGAATACTCGAAGCGGAAGGTATTCACTGTAATCTGACCCTGCTGTTTGGCCTGCATCAGGCCCAGGCATGTGCAGATGCCAAGGTTACTTTAATTTCACCATTTGTAGGACGGATTCTGGACTGGTACAAAAAGTCTGAAGGCGTGGAAAGCTATCCAACTGAGCGTGACCCCGGCGTGCAGTCTGTGAAAAAAATCTATTACTATTACAAACAGCAAGGTATACAGACACAGGTAATGGGTGCCAGTTTCCGCAGTATCGACCAAGTGCTAGGTCTTGCTGGATGTGACCTGCTTACTATTGCCCCTTCATTACTGAGCCAGCTTGAAGAAGACGACCGTGAAATTCAGACAACTCTAAGTATTGAACAAGCAAAACAGGCCGAACTGATTGAACGCCCGGCACAGACCCCAGAGAGCTTTGCCAGTGAACTGGACAAAGACCTTATGGCTTATCAGCTGCTTCTAGGCGGTATTGATGGCTTTATTAGTGCACGTCATCAGCTTAGCATCCAGTTACGCCAAATGTTTGGTATGGATGCTGAAATTAAGCCTTAAATCTTGTTTCTCTGCATTTTTACTGACCGCTTTTGGTTATAATGACCTCAAGCGGTTTTTTATTGCAGAGCATCGCCCGTGTTTGGTATTGCTGATCTGACCACCTATATTATTGGTACGGTCTTAATTATTCTTCTTCCCGGTCCTAACTCCTTATATGTTATGTCAATTGCTTCCCGTTACGGTATTAAAGCCGGCTATCAGGGCGCTTTTGGTGTATTTGTAGGGGATGTTATTCTTATGTTTTGCACTGTACTCGGCGCAGCCTCCTTACTTTTGGCTTTTCCATGGGTGTTTACAGTTGTGAAAGTTTTGGGAGCCTCATACTTAACCTATCTGGGATTTAAACTCCTTAAAGCGAGTATCAGTACTTGGCGTAAAGCAGTTTATAACCGCCAGGTAGAAGCTGAGTTACAGACTATTTACCGTATTCGCCCTTTTCGAACAGCTTTAACCGTTAGCCTGCTCAATCCTAAAGCCATACTCTTTTTTCTTTCTTTTTTTGTTCAGTTTATTGATCCTGATTATCCTCATCCTGCGCTCAGTTTTATGACCCTCGCTATTATTTTACAGGTGACCAGCATGAGTTATCTGACCTTACTCATTTTCTCAGGTAGAAAACTTTCAGGCTTTTTTAGGCAGAGCCCGAAAATCAGTTCTGTCAGCGTATTTCTGGTTGGTCTTTTATTTTTCAGTTTTGGAGTCAAGCTTGCTACTAGCAGTTTAACTTGAGCACTTTCTCATATAGAAAATAATTGTTGATTCTTATCATAAATAAACGTGAAAAATACTTTAAGCACTTATCTGACGAGCGTATGATGTCTGCATTTTAAACGATTTAATATAAATATTAATAAGTCATGATGCAGAAACTCCTTGAGGATATTTCAATACCTGCCATTTTTGCAGGTTTCATTACTTTTCTGGTGGGCATTAGTGTTTCAGCAGTTCTGGTTATACAGGCTGCTCAGATTTTAGGTGCAACTTCAGAACAGATCAGTTCATGGTTCTGGGCGTTAGGTCTGGGAATTGGTATATCCGGTCTTTTCCTTTCATGGAAGTTTAAATATCCGGTAGCAACCTCTTGGTCAACTGCAGGTCTGGCACTGATCATTGCAACAGGTAGCGGATATACCCTTTACGAGGCAATTGGTGCCTTTTTCGTATGCGGTCTACTCACTGCAATCTTGGGTTTTTCAGGCGTATTCAAAAAAGCCTTGTCTTATATTCCTCAAAGTCTGACCAGTGCTATGCTGGCTGGAGTATTACTCAAATTTGGTATTGCACTTTTTGCCAGTCTGCAAACTAACTGGGGGTTTATTCTTTCTATTCTCGCGATTTATATACTCAGTAAGCGCATATGGCCACGCTATAGTATTGTGCTCACTGTAATCGGTGGTATAGCAGTCTGTCCTCTATTTATGGAGTTTCATACGCCGGTTGTACAATGGTCGTTAGCTCAACCCGTATGGATGGCCCCTGAGTTTAGCTGGTCAGCGGTTTTAGGACTGGCCTTTCCTCTTTTTGTTATCAACATGGCTTCGCAATATCTGCCAGGTATTGCCATGATACAGAGCTATGGCTATAAACCGCATATTAATCAGTTGATTGGCTGGACAGGACTGTCACAAACACTACTCGCTCCTTTTGGTTGTTATAGTGTAAATATTGCAGCAATCAGTGCAGCAATCAGTCTGGATGATCAGGTTCATCCTGATCCTGCAAAACGTTATATTGCCGGTATGAGCTGTGGATTTTTTTATATTCTGGTAGGACTTTTTGCAGCCACACTGACTAGTTTACTGATGTCATTTCCACAGGTATTTATTACTGCGCTTGCCGGTATAGCCCTGTTTGGTACTATTGGTCACAACATTGCTTTAGCTTTTCATGAGATAGAGGAACGAGAAGCAGCCCTGATGACCTTTTTATTTAGTGCATCAGGTGTACAGTTTTTAGGTATCGGCTCGGCATTTTGGGGGCTGATTTTTGGTATAATCGTTATGTTAGTCTTTAAATTTAAAACCAAAATAAAAGTTACTTAAGCTTGGTACGCAGCAGACTAATGACCAACACTTGAAGAAAAAAGATTAATTACCAGTACACCGCCAATAATCATACTAATACCAATGATTGCGGCGGAGTCTAAAGACTGCTTGAAAAAGAATATGCCAATAAATGCAGTCAATACAATACCGACACCACCCCATATGGCATAAGCAATACCGATAGGGATAACTTTAGTGACTTGAGATAACAGATAAAAGGATAAAATATAAAATAATGCCACAGCAAAAGTCGGGCCTAATTTGGTAAAACCCTCAGATTTAACCAAAAATGTAGTACCAATGACTTCAGAGATTATGGCTATAGCTAGCAATAAATAAGAAAGAAATACTGGATCCATCTATATTTACTCATTAAAAATATCTTAGATTTCACGCACTACCACACTTTTGGCCATTTTATCATGCCATCCCTGCTTTTTAGGATCAAAAGCTATCCAGATCAGGCCAATAAGAAAAACCAGAGTAGCCGGTATATAACCAATATAGCGTAATATACTTTGTCCTAAAGTGAGTTTATTTCCCGTTTTTTCATCTAGAACCTTTAAGCGCATTAACATTTTGCCAGGCGTAGCCGCAGCAAATAGCCAGAACAGTACACTATAGAATATAGGAAAAATATAATTCATGAGTATGTCAAAATATAAGTTTTGTGGCTGATCACTTAACCCGGTAGCAAAGATCAAATCGAAATCCCCTGCATAGAAAATCCATGCGGCTGGAATAATGGCTAAAAACATAATTAGAGCATCTATAATAGTGGCGCCAAATCTGACCCAAAAACCGGCATACTCATATTTATAAGACATTTAGGCATTCTCCTTATATTTCAAATTTATAAGAATATAAATAATAAGTTTTATCCTAAAGGATAAATGCCTTTTTTCAAAGAATTGCAGAATATAACAATTAATTTTGTTATGAGGCTGCTATAAAAAAAGCATCCGAAGATGCTTTTTTCTCTAAAATACTGCTAATTAAACATCTGACCAAACGCATATATAACGATCATAAGCAGAAAGGCAGATGAAGAAGTTAATAATAATTCTAAAGCGTCCATAGTCCACCTTTTTCTTTGAAGTGGTATATTTTTTATACAGCACTACTTTCTCATAATCAATAACAAAAAGTGACAATATATTTCAATTATCTTATAAAGATTCTTATATTTGCTTATTTACCACCTTAATTTTTTCATAATTTTTATAAATATCTCTATTTCTTAAACTTAATCTAAAAAAATATTTAAATTACTCTTTATTAATTCTTAGTGTCATATTGTAAATATATATGTCTATCTAAAAATAAATTACTTTTTATTTTAAAAAACTTATTCTGCTTTTATTAAAGATAATATCTCCTTTATTAAGAGCATTAAAATATTACTCAAGTTATTTTAAATTTTCTTTTTACTACTTTGATAAAAAATTTTTCTTTGCTCTGATTTTATTTTACTTTATTACCTGGGGAGAAATGATTAAGGATTGCCTCTGCATGATCATACTTTTTCTTGGATTTCAGATTTTGATCTAAAGGACTGGATTTAATCACTTCAATTAATTTCGCTAGCCATATTACAAACTCTTGGCTATCTAAACGGTCAGGAATACAGCTAAAATCAGTTTTTCCCGAGCTATTAGATGATATAAGTTCCATTTTGCTCAGGTCTTCATAACTTATTGGTAACTTAATAAGTAGCTTTTTGTCTTTTTCTAGTAGTTTTAATAAAAGTGCATTCAGATCTCCCAATGGATCAAAAGAGAATCCTTTTTCTTTACTTACACTTAAATAGATATTTTTAGCTATACGCAAGTTACGGCTCATAGTAGTCCTTTTTATTTCAGAACATGAAATAAAGTTACTATGTTTAAAGGTAATAAAAAATTTAGGTTTAACGTATTGAATGCTATGAAGTGTACCTAGCGTAACCACATGGTTCTAAAAATCCATTAAAGCAATTCTTGTTTGATGCTATTGAAAGTTTAAGTGAAGAGTATAGCGTTTATGTATTCTAAATATATTGTGTAATTTAATTAATAACTAAAAGATAGATAACTCATTTTGTACCAAAGGTTAACTATCTTTTCTGCTAATTCATAGTCAAGAAGGATGTATAAAATAAAAATTGACTACCAATATTATAAGTAAAATAATTGCAGCTATGAGATAGGTATTGATTGTATTGAAGCTCTTGATAAACTTTAAAATATTCATAATCTTTTAATTTTACATACACTTATTTGTAATCAATATTTTAACAAATGGTAAAATAATGTATCAAGCTTTTATAATTTTTAGGAGAGAGTATGGCTATTTTTTAGACTCAAAGATATGAAAATACAATCTTTAAAATTAAAGAACCTTAAAAATTAAAGTGTATATTTTTTATCACAGAATAGTGAATTAACTTTTCCCAAATTAAGTAGTTATAATTTCCTAATATTCTTGTTGTCAGCGATTTAATATAATAAACAAAACGATAAGCCAAACTTTTCACTTTATAAAAGGACATAATATTATGATATATCAAAATATTTTAGCACCCATTGATGGTTCTTCAGTCTCTATGGCAGCAGTAAAGCATGCGATTACACTTGCTAAAACATTTCAATGTCAGCTTTCAATTATCAGTATTGTTGCGGTTGACCCTTTCAAAGGAATTGATTTTTATAGTGCCTTACCTAATTTAAAAGATTACTATCTGGCCGCTAAGGCCGAGGCAGAAAAGCTACTAGATGAAGTAAATCAATTATGTATTGAACAGAATGTAAAGGCCGATACGCGTGTTGTTATGGGTGAAATACCGTCAGTTGGCATACTTAAAATAGCCGCAGAAGTAAAAGCTGATCTGATTGTAATGGGTTCTCATGGACATAAGGGACTACAAAAATATATGCTCGGCAGTGTAGCGCAAGAAGTTCTCACCAATACTGAAACGCAAGTGATGATTGTTAAACAGTAATATCTTAAATTATAATAATTTTTTCTAAAATCTTGCTAAGGCTATATTATTTATATTTACTATAAAATGATGCTCCGGCAGTGCAACACATCCGGAGCATCATAATTACACATAATCCACTTTATATATTAAGCATGCTGCTTAAAGTTTCAGATACGTTTTTAGATTTAGCCCGTCCCTTAAGCTGCTGTAAAGTAGCCTGAACCTGAGTACGTTGCGGCTCAGCCAGTGTATACCACCGCGACAACGACTGGAGCAGACGAGAGCCTACAATCGGATTTTTCTCATCTAAATAAGCTGCGAGGTCTACTAGATAATCTACACCAAAACTCCAGGTATTGACCGGATTTGCATTCAGACCGCCGCTGACCGAACGGATCCGGTTAGGTGTACCTAAGTCATAATCTGCATGGGAGGACAAATAACGTAAAGTCTCTTCAGTGGCTTTTGGATGAGCTGCCTGCACCATAAACCATTGATCCAAAGACAAGGCTTCATCTTTAAATCGATTATAGTAATCCTGAAGTATTTCCTGTGCCTGCGGTGCATCATGCCAGACCAGTACACGTAAAGCGCCCAGACGCTCAGACATATTATGCGTATTATGATACTGCTCACCTGCCCATGCAAATGCCAGCTCGTCACCTTGACGAGCCATCATCATCAACATGATATTTTTTAGTGCACGCTCTCCCATAGCCTGAGAAAAGTCCTGCTGTAAATCAGGATTAAGTGCCTGATATATCTCTTGCCAGAATGAACCCAGCTCACGGGCCAGTTCATTCAGTAAGGCTTCACGGCGCTCCTGAATAATGACCGGATTATAATCATGATCTATGCGGCTACCCAGATAGTTTTCACTTGGCACATCGAGCAGTCGTGAAGCAAGTAACGGATCTTTCTGTACCATATCTGGCAGAGTATGGCGGATAGCTTCAATATAGATGTCGACCTGATGATTATCCAGCAAAATACGCTCAAGCAGGGTCTGGGTAGCTTGCCACTGGTTAAAGCCGTTAGTTTCATGCTGAATCAGAAAAGCCAGATCAGCATCAGAATAATCAAATTTCAGATTTACTGGCGCAGAGAAATTTCGCAGCAATGAGACAACCGGTTTTTCAGGAATATGGCTAATCTCAATCGAAGCTGTATCCTGATCAAACAGATAAACCCCATCTTTTACCTGATCTACAAATAGATCCGGAGATTGCAGTGTGTACTGCTCCCCTGTTTTCTGGTTAAAAAGCGCCAACGCGACTGGAATTGGAACTGATTTCAGGTTCAGATATTTTACGTTCGGCTTTATACTTTGCTTAAAGTTTAAACGGTAGGTTTGGGTTATACTGTTATATTCACCCTGTACCTCAAGTGTTGGTGTGCCGGGCTGGTTATACCACGTCAGAAATGCAGACAGATCTACACCTGAACCGGCAGTTAGCGCTGCAATCCAGTCTTCCACAGTAACAGCCTGGCCATCATGACGTTTAAAGTACTCATCTGTTCCCAGACGGAATTTTTCTTTACCCAGCAAGGTTGCCATCATACGGTTAATTTCTGCCCCCTTTTCATATACGGTGGCAGTATAAAAATTATTAATTTCCACAAAATGGTCTGGACGTGGTGGATGTGATAATGGGCCCGCATCTTCAGGAAACTGATGCGATTTCAGTACAGCCACGTCATCAATACGCTGTACAGCAGCAGACTGTAAATCTTCAGAGAAAGACTGGTCACGAAATACAGTCAAACCTTCTTTCAAACAGAGCTGAAACCAGTCACGGCAGGTAATCCGGTTACCTGTCCAGTTGTGGAAATATTCATGGGCAATCACAGATTGCACCCGCATAATTGCAGCATCTGTGGTGTACTCTTCATCGGCCAGTACACAGGAAGTATTGAAAATATTCAAACCTTTATTTTCCATAGCCCCCATATTGAACTGGCTGACCGCCACAATCATATAGTTATCGAGATCATAGGCACGGCCATAATGCTCTTCATCCCAGCGCATAGAATGCTTCAATGCTTCCATCGCAATATGGCACTTTGGAATATCTTTCTCTATAGCATAAATCTCAAGTGCAACATCTCGTCCTTCCGAGGTCACATAACGGTCTTTCAGAACTGCCAGATCACCAATTACGCAGGCAAATAAATAACTCGGTTTCTTGGTCGGGTCCTCCCAGATCGCGTAATGACGCTCTTCACCTGCTTCTCCGGTTTCAAGCAGATTACCGTTAGCCAGTAGGACCGGATACTTTTTATCGGCTTCAACCCGTGTAGTAAAGACAGATAAAACATCTGGGCGGTCGGGATAATAAGTAATCTTGCGAAAACCTTCCGGTTCATTCTGGGTTACAAACAGGTTGCCGGCTTTATAAAGACCCTCAAGCTGAGTATTACTTTCCGGATGAATAATTACACTGATCTGCAATGTAACCGTATCTGGTGCGTTTGAAATAGTCAGCTGTTCAGTGTCTTGGTGATAGTCATCTGCTGAAAGCAGTTGGTCATTCATTTGAATCGATTTTAATTCCAGATTACGGCCTAAAAGTATCAGGTCACCTGCCGTTTGGCGTTGCATCACAAGAATTGAGTCAACCTGCGTATAATCATCATAGACCTGAATATCCAGCTGAACACTTTCAACCAGAAAAGCAGGCTTTTGATAATCTTTCAGATAGACCGTCTGGGTATCCTGAACAGGAGGTTGTGCTGCAATATTCATAGCTATTCCTTTTTTGACCGTATATCGGATCAGATCATTTTTATCAATACTTTTATCATACGCTGAACTTTAAACGTATAGATACTCTATTCAACTTATGTAAGGCATGATTCAAGCTTTTCAATTCCTGAATGTCCAGTATTTGAGTAAATGAATATATAACTGATATCGTATTTATAGAAATATCTTTCAACCTTTGAATTAAAAGACCTGAAAGAATATCTCTACAAGTTTAGGCACCTTTTTCAGACAGGCTTGATATAATCCGTGCGAGCATCAGGCGATCGATTTTTGGAAAAAACACGGCATGAGTACCCTATATTCAGTTCTGCATAAACAGCTTGATGAAAGTACACCTTGCCCGTTATGCCGCGCCTCCATGTGGTGGGTAGAAGCAGAGCAGCATGAACAGCCTGTAGAGTTTCATGAGTGCAGCTTCTGTGAACACCGGCTTTTTAAACAGCAGCAGCATACCTGTCACTGTGAAAGCTGTGGTAAGTCACGCAAAAAAATACTAAAAGAAACACGACTACAGGAACAACGTAAATATAAAAATAAACAGACTACTGAAATTGGCTTAGACCAGCTTAATTTTTTGCAAAAACTGTTTTTATTGAGCTTGCTAGATGACCGTATTCAAGAAAATGTACCTCATGATGAATACATTCATTGGGATCTGATCAAATACCAACCTATTACTCCTAACTACTTCTTTCAGAGCAGACTGCTTAAACAGCTGGTCAAAGATCAGGTACTGGTATGCAGCGAATTTAGTGATGAGGCACAAAGCTATTATATTAATGTACGCCTTGATGGTTATTCCGAGCCAAGTTTATTCAGCATTACCCAGCAACTCCGGTACTGGTTTTTAAATAATCTGAGTTTGGGGATTCCATTTAAAAGTAGTGATGAAGTGAAAGAAGCCTTATATCTGGTACTTTATCAGGAAATTGTCTGTTTTATGCAGCACTACTGCCGTACATGGGGAATACAAATTTCGGGTAATAAAGGTTTTGCAACCTTTTGCTACCGTTTAATGGACTCTCTGGCAGTGGGCCAGATTTATTATATGATCCAGAATGCCTTGGAATATCTGCATAAGCATAAAGCCTTACAACCCCGCAATGAAAATTTTATTAATACCAACTTGCTGAAAAAAACCCTACAACAGTATCGGGAACGTGGCTTACAGGAAAAATGGGAAACCTGTACTTTGCCACGTCCATCCAATATCCCCTTTAGCAAGATGAGCTATATCCTGCTGTTTAAATTCTTGGGTTATGATGAGCAGATCTTTATTCAGCCGGTCTGGAAAGCCTGGAAAAAAATTGCACCACGTCTCGAATTTTACTCAACTAAACGCTGTATGTACTGTGGTTCTCATGAACTTGATGTAGATTACGATACAGCGGAATATGTCAGTCTGTTCTGTCGTCAGTGCAAACATCAGGACCACTATTTTATCCGCTAGGTATCAGCGCATCATATTTAAAGATTACATCAAGGTAAAAAATGAGCTTTACTGAACAAAAAAATACACTCCTCCAGCAGGTTATACAGGCATGGACGCGATTACAGGAACAGCAACCCTTGGTACAATGCATTACTAATAGTGTCGCTACCAATTATGCTGCGAATATTCTACTGGCAGCGGGCGCTTCACCAGCCATGATTGATAATCCTTTTGAAGCAGAAAGTTTTGCAAATGTTACATCAGGCTTGAGTATTAATTTGGGCACACCGACGACTGAACAGATGCAGGCCATGCTGATTTCAGCACAAACCGTTGATCATAAAAATACACCTTGGGTACTGGACCCTGTAGGTTATGGACCAGTTTTGAAATGGCGCAGTAGTATGGTTGATCAGCTTTTGGCATTTAAGCCCTCAGTCATCCGGGGTAATGCCTCTGAGATCAGCGCGCTCGCTGGTAAGCAGGTTCAGGCTAAAGGCGTAGACAGTACCATAAGCAGTCATACCGTTTACAGACAGGCACAATGTCTGCTTGTGCATAGTGAGTGTATTGCCATTTCTGGTGAAGCAGATTTTATTCTGTCACGCGAGCTTGGACTGGTCATACAGGTCAATGGTGGTAGCTATCTACAACCTAAGGTTACAGCCACAGGTTGTGCGCTGGGCGCACTGATTGCAGCTTATAGTGCAGTTACTACACCCACTATTGCAGCTCTGGCAGCCCACTTGCATTTTGCTATTGCCGGCAAACTGGCATATGAGAAAATTGCCAGTGTGGGTAGTTTTAATGTGGTCTTTATGGATTATATCCACACTCTCAATAGTGAAATGCTACTACAATATGCTGATTTTCAGCTGATTAGTCTCTAAATAGAAATGCCGGCTAAATATCTTCATATTGCCAATTTAATTCATATATTTTTAACAGTTTACTATCTGTTTAAGATAATTTTCTTTATCCATTTCTAATAGCTGTACACACAGCTGGATCTGCAGGTCATTATCTGTCTTATAATAGTCCTGCTGTGTAAGCACATGCATTAAAGCCTCTCGGACCCGCTGTTTCTGTTCATTTGTACGGCCTTTGAACAGGGAAAATTCAACATATATATATGCTTGTGAACTGTCTCCTTCACCAATCAGGAAATCCTCATTGCAATAGAGACGTGCCTTAATATCATTCGGTTGGAACAGTTCACTTTCAATTAATACCTGGTTAATCCGTTTAAGCAGTTTGGGACGGTCTAACTGTTCTATATTTGCGGAATATTCAACAACAACATGTGGCATAACGCTTCCTGCTGGTTCTATATATAATAACTTTTGAATTTTTTAGGTTCATTCTATAAAAAGCAGGGCCAGACGGACCTGGTCGTAACCCATACGTGGACTGGTCGCTTCAACAATAGGACGTAATTTAATCGAACCATCATCATTAAAGTTTTCACTGCGCTTGCTCTTTTGCAAACGTTTATAAAGTTTGCGTACCTGCTCGACCACTTCCTCTCCCGGATGGGCAACTGAAATATCGAGTCCCTGTTCTTTATGCAAGCGTGCCAGATGATTGATCACCGTCGCTACTGTTAAACCGCGTTCCTGTGCAATATCCTGAATATCATAACCATCTTCAAATAAAGCCTTGGTTTCATCAAGCGTAGCAGAACCATAATTCGGCTTATTTCCTGCTTTGGCAATTTTTTTCTCATTGCGCTGGATTTCGGTTTCATTAAGTGTACCGCCACAATGCCGGATAAAAGCCTTATGCTGCGGTGTTAAATCTGTATCGGCAAAATGGGTCTCGGCTTCTTGAGAAAGTTCCTGAAAACGGCGATCTGCTTTAATAGCCAAACTGTCCAGTTCCAAGGCTTGGTCATTAAATCCTACCAGTTTCAAGCCTTCCAGTGATTTTAGCCGGGACAATGCCACATAACCTTGACCCTTTTCAAAAGTATGGCTCAGATTAATTTCTGCGGCTTCTAAAGTCATTCCTTGGCTTTTATGGATCGTGATAGCCCAAGCCAGACGTAAAGGAATTTGCTGAAAACTTGCAATAACCTTTCCGGCTTCATTTTCAATTGACCAGGTTTCTGGGGCAACAAGCAGTGTTGTATCATCGGTCAGCTTGACTTTCGGTAACAGGCCATGTTCATCATCTTCTTCAAAACCGATCACTTCACCCAAGCTGCCATTAATATAGCCCAGATCAAAATTATTTTTTACAAACATCACTTTGGCATGCTTTTTTAAAGTGAGATTTTCGGGAGCGCGCACTGATGATTTTAAAGTCTCTACCAGCTTTTCATTACCGTCACATACAGCTTCAAACTGGTGTTCGTCACCTTCGATGGCGTTCAGATGCTGGTAGTTTAAGCTGTCTACATCCATATTGTGGGTATAGAGACGGGTAAAGGTTTCTCCAATATCATGCTGTCGGGACTTTTTTAAAGCCTGAATATGCTGCGGATGAATTCGCTGGGCACGTATTGCATTTAATACCTGATTCAGGACTTCGTCGTCCTGACGATGCTGCTCGGTCAGATAACAGACGCGGAACTTGGCTTCTACCCAGGCATCAGACATAAAGCAGAATTTATCACGATTACGCTCATCATTTTTGCCAACCGGGGGGAGCTGAAAAAAATCGCCTGCTGCAATCACCTAATACCCCCAAATGCGGTGTCAGATTCTTTGAAGTATTTCAATACCTGATTAACGAGATTGAGCTGCTTCGCATGCAACATGGAGATCTCGTCAATAATCAGCACCTGCGCATTTTCAAGATGCTCCTTGAGGTATTTGCGCTCTTTCATGCGCTTTAGATCATCATCACTTAAAAAATCTTTAATACCGATGCCTGCCCAGGTATGAATGGTCATGCCATTCATATGTGTCGCGGCAATACCGGTTGAGGCAGTAATTGCTACCGGAACTTTTCGTGCTTTCAGGTAGTTAATGTACTGGTTAAGCGTATAGGTTTTTCCTGCACCTGCCGAACCTGTCAAAAAGACATTTTCACCCGCTTTCATCAGTTTAAGTGCAGTTTCTTGTTTCATAACCCGGATCATTTCATAAGAGCGTGCATAGCTTACCGGCTTTTCACTAAAAATTAAATCTGCCTGTCATGCAACAAATTCAAGTAGTTGATTTTTAAATTTTTACCTATGACAAAAAATGGTAGGTATTTGGTAGGTGCAAAAAACACTTAATTTTTTTAATACTATGCTTAAGGTGAGGGTCACCTGTAAACAACAATGATAGAAGAAGGAATCTCTTCATGGCTTTTAAAAATATTGCAGATCAAACTAACGGTTTTTATATTCCTTGTGTATCTTTATTTGGTCCAGGCTGTGCAAAGGAAATTGGTAGCAAAGCACAAAATCTGGGTGCAAAAAAAGCTTTAATCGTGACAGATGAAGGCTTATTCAAATTTGGTGTAGCGCATACGATTGCCGGCTACCTAACCGAAGCTGGAGTAGAAAGCCACATTTTTCCAGGTGCTGAACCTAATCCGACTGACATTAATGTGCATAAAGGCGTCGAAGCATACAATGAAAATGGCTGTGACTTTATTGTATCTCTAGGCGGCGGTTCTTCACATGACTGTGCCAAAGGTATTGGTCTCGTCACTGCCGGTGGCGGTCATATCCGTGATTATGAAGGTATTGATAAAAGTACCGTACCAATGACACCACTAATTGCAATCAATACTACGGCAGGCACAGCATCTGAAATGACCCGTTTCTGTATCATTACCAATACAGATACCCACGTTAAAATGGCAATAGTTGACTGGCGCTGTACTCCCCTGATTGCGATTGATGACCCTAAATTAATGATGGCTAAACCTGCCGGCTTGACTGCTGCCACAGGTATGGATGCCCTGACTCATGCCGTAGAAGCTTATGTCTCCACTGCAGCAAATCCGATTACAGATGCCTGTGCTGAAAAAGCAATCAGTATGATTAGCGAATGGTTGCGTCCGGCAGTCGCCAATGGTGACAATATTGAAGCCCGTGATGCCATGAGCTATGCGCAATATCTGGCTGGTATGGCGTTTAATAATGCATCTTTAGGCTATGTACATGCTATGGCACACCAGTTAGGTGGTTTCTATAACCTGCCGCACGGCGTATGTAATGCTATTTTATTACCACATGTGTGCGAGTTTAACCTGATTTCCTGCCCGGACCGTTACCGGAAAATTGCAGAGCTGATGGGTGTAAATACTGAAGGCTTAACAGTGACTGAAGCAGCTTATGCTGCAATTGATGCAATTCGAGAACTTTCTACCTCAATTGGTATTCCATCAGGTTTAAATGAGCTGAACGTAAAAGAAGCTGATCTGGCTATTATGGCTGAAAATGCGCAAAAAGACGCTTGTATGCTCACCAACCCTCGTAAGGCAACACATGCACAGGTGGTAGAAATGTTTAAAGCGGCGATGTAAGTCAATCCTCCAATCAATGACTTGCTGTACGTTTAAGGAATATCAGTATTTTGATATTCCTTTTTTTAGCTCATACATTTTTGAGGTCGTTTCAGGAATTGACAAAACTGCTCATTTCATCAAGCATAAGGAAAATAACAACACCTTATAATCTTTCTTATGACTTCCCCAAAAACAGTAATAAATTACCAACCGGACGTGCTAGGTGAAGGCTACCAGCAGCTGCGCCTACATGTACAAGCTCATACCTCCGGCCCGGTAATTGCGACGTTAGTCCGTAAAAAGGCCGCTCAAGCTACCCGCAAGGCTGTGCTTTATATTCATGGCTTTCTGGACTATTTTTTCCAAACTGAAATGGCAGAGCAATTTAATCAGCATGGCTTTGACTTTTACGCTCTTGATCTGCATAACTATGGCCGATCATATTTGCCTCATCAGGAACTCTACCGTGTTAAAGAGCTAGAGGAATATGATGCTGAGATCACTCAGGCACTGGTACAGATTCAGCAGGAACAGCATGATATGGTCCTGCTGGCAGGTCACTCAACTGGCGGGCTGATCAGCACTTTGTATGCAGCTCATTACCCAGAGCATCCTCTAATCAAGGCTCTGTGGCTAAACAGTCCATTTTATGATTTTAACCTGTCAGCTATTGAGAAAAAATTTGGTTTGCCGGTACTGAGTCAGGTGGCTAAATATTTGCCTAAATTACGCTTTCCAAGTGGTTTAAACCGTTGGTACGTCCCGAGTCTGCATCAAAAGTGGTATGGTGAATGGGATTTTGATCTGAACTGGAAACCTCAGGCCTACCCAAAGGTTGAATTAAGTTTTATCCACGCTATTTTTGAGGCGCAAAAAGAAATTCATCAGGGCGTAACAATCAGGGTGCCTGTACTGATTATGCGTTCTCACCAGACTAAGAATCCGAGACGCTGGAACAAGACTGCACTCAATAGTGATGTAATTCTGAATGTCAGAGATATCAAAAAATATGCACAAAAGATTCAGGGCAAGGTAACCATTCAAACTATAAAAAATGGCTTACATGATCTGGTGCTATCACAAAAACCTGTACGTATGCAGGTCTACAGACAATTGTTTGACTGGTTAGACGAACAGGAACTTTAACAGTTTATTGCTGTATTTCCCGGTATTTCAATACTAACTGATGGGCAGGATGGCCGGCAGGCAAGAGATCGGCCAGTCGTTCAATGGCATCAATTGCTTCCGGGACGTGAGCAATATGCTTAAGCAGCACATCGCTCTGATTCGACTGGAAAATTGCTTCACTTAAACGTGATTCGAGACAGTCACGCCAAGCACATAAAAATGGGCTTTCGGTCTTTGCCAAGAAAATTCCACGACAGGCCTGAATCGCTGTTTCAACATAACCAGCGTCGAGTGCCTGTTCAGCTTGCAAGAAATCTGCTTCAACCTGCGCCAGCAAGCGATAAGGACGCGAACCCAGCATTCCCCCCAGTACATCACGTAATTGTGACATTTCTGCTTTTAAGGTTCCCATGCTGATCTTGCGCTCACCATAGAGTGCCTGATGTAAATTATCCAGATTTAGACCTTGAGGACATAAAGCTAAAATGGCTAAAATCTCGATTTGCCGTGGTGTAAGAACCAGTCCTTTACCATTAAAAATAACTTTTGGTACAGCAAAGGCACGAATATACAAACGCTGTTTCTGATGTTCAATCAAAGCAGTTTGAATAATTGATGCGCAGCGCTCTGCGGCCAGCAGCCCCAGACTGTTATGATGATCCCAGGTTGTTGATAAATCAATCACTCCCAGAACCTGTCTGGAATACGGATCAATCACAGGTGCTGCATAACAGACCCAGTCATGAATAGACTCCATATAGTGCTCGTTAGAGAACACACAGGAAGACTGCTGGGTTTTTAAACTTAAAGCCAGCGCGTTGGTTCCTACCAGTTCTTCACGCCATTGCCCGCCTTCAACGAAATGCACTTTTTCTGCTGCATTACGCATTTGTCCACTCGATGCTGACCAGATAATTGTACTTCCGATGTCCCCTACTGCAATTACCATGGCAGACTGTTCAGCCACATGACGTAAATCTTCAGCACAATGTTCCAGCGCAAGCTTTAAGGGATTAGCAGAACCTGGAATATATTTTAAATCTTGCAAGGGCGCAGCTACCCGGCCTTTAGGTATCTCGGCTGTAGCCGAACGCTGCCAGGAACTAAGTATACTCTGACTGAGCTTCTGGGCATTTCCAGGCGATAGACTGCTACTGTGCCTAAGCTTTTCAATGGTACTACGTTGTTGCTGCAGGTCTTGTTTTGTAAACATTTGTACATTCCTTGCAAATTGTCACTTTTTCCAACCTTTCTCCAACCTTATTTTTTATATGCTAAATAAATAGTATGCGAAAGTAGCCTTATACCAAAGCGGTATAAAAATTCGCAGCTACACAAATTAAATTATAAGCAAAGGAAGATAAACATGCGTTATGCCGATCCTAATCAACCTGGTTCAAAAGTTCAGTTCAAAGCTCAATATGACAACTTCATTGGGGGAGAATGGGTAGCTCCGGTAAAAGGAGAATACTTCGAAAATATCTCGCCAGTCGATGGCAAAGTCTTTACTAAAGTTGCCCGCTCTTCTGTTGAAGATATTGAACTTGCACTCGATGCCGCGCATAAGGCCAAAGAGCAATGGAATCGCTCGTCACCAACAACACGCTCAAACCTGCTTCTCAAAATTGCAGATCGCCTAGAAGCCAACCTTGAACAACTCGCTGTAGCAGAAACCTGGGATAATGGCAAGCCTATCCGTGAAACCCTAGCAGCCGACATTCCACTGGCAATTGATCATTTCCGTTATTTCGCCAGCTGTATCCGTGCTCAGGAAGGCGGAATTTCTGAAATTGATGAAGATACTATTGCCTATCATTTTCATGAGCCGCTTGGTGTAGTCGGCCAGATTATTCCATGGAACTTTCCCATCCTGATGGCAGCATGGAAGATTGCACCTGCGCTAGCAGCCGGTAACTGTATCGTACTAAAACCGGCTGAACAGACACCAGTCAGTATTCTGGTTCTGGCTGAACTGATCCAGGACCTGTTGCCGGCAGGTATTCTAAACATTGTAAATGGTTATGGTGTTGAAGTAGGACGCCCGCTTGCAACCAATCCGCGTATTGCAAAAATTGCTTTCACTGGCTCAACCCAAGTGGGCCAGATGATTATGCAATATGCAACCGAAAATATTATTCCGGTTACGCTGGAGCTTGGCGGTAAGTCACCAAACCTGTTCTTTGCTGACGTTATGGATCAGCAAGATGACTATCTGGAAAAAGCTTTAGAAGGCTTCACCATGTTCGCGCTGAATCAGGGCGAAATCTGTACTTGTCCGTCACGTGCCCTGATTCAGGAGTCAATTGCTGACCAGTTCTTGGAAATGGCCGTAGAACGTGTTAAACGCATTAAGACAGGCCACCCGCTAGATACTGACACCATGATTGGTGCGCAGGCCTCTCAAGAGCAGCAGGATAAAATTTTAGGATGAATTGCTACCGGACGCGAAGAAGGTGCTCAGGTACTGGTAGGTGGTGGACAGCGTAATGAGGTGGGTCAAGGCTTCTATATTGAACCAACGATCTTCAAGGGTGATAACAGCATGAAAATTTTCCAGGAAGAAATTTTTGGTCCTGTGCTGTCGGTAACTACTTTTAAAGACTTTGATGAAGCCATTAAAATTGCCAACGACACAATCTATGGTCTAGGTGCAGGTGTCTGGTCACGTTCAGCCCATACTTCCTACCGTGCTGGCCGTGCGATTGAAGCAGGTCGTGTCTGGACTAACTGCTATCACATCTACCCTGCTCATGCTGCCTTCGGCGGATACAAGAAATCAGGAATTGGCCGTGAAAATCATAAAATGATGCTTGATCATTACCAGCAAACCAAGAACTTGCTGGTAAGCTACTCAACCAAACCAGCTGGCTTCTTTTAGGAATTCCAAATTGATTTATTTTATTTACGGCTACCTCAGGTAGCCGTAAATCTTTTCCCATATTGAACTTTTACTAATTTATAAATCTAGCAAAATAATAAAACTGCTACTCAAACAGAATGGTATATCAGGCTTGGAAGCCTGCTTTAGATCTTGGTACTAAAATTGCTTTTATGACCAGATCAAACATAATAAAAAATGGAGTACATTATGAACAATCCAAAGATTGTCGATGCAACTGCTTCTTCTACCCTGCCCACCCAAGAAGAATATTTTGCCAAACGGCAACTTAAACAAGGTGCAGTCGGCTGGCTGCTGCTGGTCGGCTTAGGTGTTGCCTATGTGATTTCAGGAGATTTCGCCGGATGGAATTTTGGCCTCGCACAAGGTGGCTGGGGCGGTATGTTTATTGCGACAGTAGTAGTGGCAGTCATGTATCTGTGCATGTGTCTCTCTATGTCAGAAATGGCCACCATGTTGCCTACCGCCGGAGGAGGCTACAGTTTTGCCCGTACCGCATTCGGACCTTTTGGCGGATATCTGACCGGTACTGCTATTCTGATTGAATACTCTATTGCACCTGCAGCCATCGCCTGTTTCATTGGTGCATATTGTGAATCATTGTTTGGTGTGGGTGGCTGGATCATTTATCTGGTGTGTTATCTGGTCTTTATGGGCATACACCTTAAAGGTGCTGGTGAGGCATTAAAAATTATTTTTGTTATTACCGCAATTGCTGCTGTGGCATTGCTAGTCTTTATTATAGCCATGAACCCGCACTTTAACAGTGCAAACCTGTTTAATATTGCAGTATCTGACAAAGCCGGTGCCAGTGCTTTCTTACCGATGGGTTATTTAGGAATATGGGCTGCCGTACCTTATGCCATCTGGTTCTTTCTGGCAGTCGAAGGTGTACCGTTAGCTGCTGAAGAAGCCAAAGACCCAACCCGCTCCTTACCCCGTGGTCTGATTGGTTCAATGCTGATACTGGCAGCATTTGCCCTGCTTATTTTGTTTTTAGGTGCTGGCGCAGCTGGAGCAAACCAGTTAAAAGACTCTGGAGCTCCCTTGGTGGATGCCCTGGTTGCCGTATATGGTGAACATACCCGGCTTGCAGGTTTTGTCAACTTTGTTGGACTGGCAGGGCTGATTGCGAGTTTTTTCTCTATCATTTATGCCTATTCTCGTCAGATTTTTGCGTTGTCCCGTGCCGGTTATCTGCCAACATCTCTCTCTTTAACCAATAAAAATAAAGCTCCCTATCTGGCAATTATCATTCCTGGAATTATTGGCTTTGCCCTATCCCTTACTGGTGAAGGTGATTTGCTGATTCTTATGGCTGTTTTTGGTGCGACTATTTCTTATGTTCTGATGATGCTTTCACACATCAAACTGCGTCTATCTCGTCCAGATATGGATCGGCCTTATAAGACTCCAGGTGGAATAGTGACATCAGGTATTGCTTTGATACTGGCCTTAATTGCAGTCATTGCAGGTTTTCTGGTTGATCCAAAAGTCTGGTTTATAGCAGCAGGAATTTATATAGCTTTTATTGTCTATTTTCTGGTTTATAGCCGCCATCGGCTGGGACAGGGAACACCTGAAGAAGAGTTTGAAAATATCAGAAAGGCAGAACAGGAACTTTAAAAAGGGATAGATTCTTATGCGTTATCAGACCACAATCGCTCAACAGAACTATATTTTTCCAGATCTAAAGACTCTGATGGCTAAAGCTTCACCGCTACGTTCGGGAGACGAACTGGCTGGAATCGCTGCGCAAAATGCAACCGAGCGAGTCGCTGCACAAATGGCTCTCGCTGAAGTTCCATTAAAAAATTTTTTAAATGAAGTGTTGGTCAATTATGAAACTGATGAAGTAACTCGGCTAATTATTGATGAACATGATGCACAGTCTTTTTACCCGATTGCACATTTTACCGTAGGTGACTTTAGAAACTGGCTGCTCAGTGCAGAGGCAACTACTGAAAAACTGCAGGCACTAAGCCCGGGTTTAATACCAGAAATGGTGGCAGCGGTTAGTAAAATCATGAGGAATCAGGATTTAATACTAGTAGCCAGCAAATGTGAAATTATTACCCGCTTTCGTAATACCGTAGGCTTAAAGGGCCGTCTTTCTACCCGTTTACAACCAAACCATCCTACAGATGACCTGCTCGGTATTTCAGCTAGTATCTTGGATGGACTCATGTACGGCAATGGTGATGCAGTCATTGGAATTAATCCTGCGACTGACAATTTACAGAATCTTTCTGAGCTTTTAAAACTATTGGACCATATCATTCAGGATTATCAGATTCCAACCCAGTCCTGTGTATTGACCCATGTCAGTTCAGGCATTCATCTGGCCAACCAGAATGTTCCGGTTGATCTGATGTTTCAGTCGATTGCCGGTACTGAACTTGCAAATCGAGGCTTCGGAATCTCACTGGCCATGTTACAGGAAGGCTATGAAGCCGCCTTAAGCCTTAAGCGTGGGACAATAGGGCAAAATGTCATGTATTTTGAAACTGGTCAAGGAAGTGCCTTGTCCAGTAATGCTCATCACGGGGTTGACCAGCAGACCATTGAAACACGGGCCTATGTGGTTGCACGCAAGTTCAATCCTTTTTTAGTAAATACTGTAGTTGGCTTTATTGGTCCAGAATATCTGTACAATGGCAAACAGATTATCCGTGCCGGTCTGGAAGACCATTTCTGTGGCAAGCTCATGGGTTTACCTATGGGGTGTGATATTTGTTATACCAATCATGCTGATGCTGATCAGGATGATATGGACACCCTGCTGACCTTACTGGCCACAGCAGGAATCAATTTTATTATGGGAATACCGGGTTCAGATGATGTTATGCTGAACTACCAGACTACATCTTTTCATGACGCTTTATACGCTCGCCAGCTTTTAGGATTACAGCCAGCACCAGAGTTCGCTCACTGGCTGGAGCAGCAAGGAATTCTCCGTCAGCAGCATCAACAGATTGAATGGGCAAAGCAAATGCCCGAACAGTTCTCCAGACTTCTACAATCATAAGGAGAAATGATGAAACTTTATCCAGACACCCACTATTCTGCCGCCTTGCATGAAAATGACTGGGCACAGCTCAAACGTTTTACAGATGCCCGCATTGCCTTGGGACGCGCAGGTTGTAGCATCCCTACAAATGAGCTTCTAAAATTCCAGCTGGCACATGCACAAGCTAAAGATGCCGTGTTGTGTCAGCTTAATATTCCCAAACTTCAGCAACAGCTTGAGCAGTTACAGTTAGAACACATACATGTGCAAAGCCAAGCCAGCAATAAAGAGCTTTACTTAAAACATCCTGATCTTGGCCGGGTACTGTCTGATGAATCGCGGACATTAGTCAAAGAATATGTAACGAAGTCAGCTCAAACATTCGATGTAGTTATTGTCGCAGGCGATGGTTTGTCCGCTTTGGCAATTGAAGAAAATGCCATACCTTTTATACAGTTAATACGGCAGGAAGTGCAACAGCAAGGCTGGTCGCTTGCACCGATCATTCTGGCTACAGGCAGTCGCGTTGCTCTAGGGGACGAAATTGCACAAACTCTTCAGGCCAAAATGTTGATTATGCTTATTGGTGAACGTCCAGGTTTAAGTTCCCCCGACAGTATGGGCGTTTATTATACCTGGCAAGCTAAAACTGGCTGTCAGGATTCTGCCCGAAACTGTATTTCCAATATCCGCCCTGCAGGGCTCTCCCTGCATGTAGCTGCTCAACGTTTAATAGCGCTTATGCAAAAATCAGCCCGGCTTCAACTTTCAGGTGTCCATCTGAAAGATGAACATACTCTAAATACTGAAATAAAAAATCAGTCTGTAAAATATCTTTTTTGACCTCTTCAATTATTCAATAAAAATAGTGCTCTGCTTGAGCACTAATTCGCCTTAGAATATTGCCAACCGAGCATACGAATTTAAACAATGTCAAAGCAATCTGTATTTCCTAAAACTATTTACGTTGTTCAACATGTTGCCTTTGAAGATCTAGGATCACTGGAAGATCTTTTTTATCAACTGGGGTATCGTGTACGTTACTTTGAAGCTGGCGTAGATGCGCTTGAACCGGCATTCTTACATGCAGGTCTAACCATTATTCTTGGTGGCCCAATTGGTGTATATGAAACTGAAGAATATCCGTTTTTACAGATCGAGATTGATCTTTTAAAGCAGCGGCTTGCATCCGACCTGCCTACTATTGGTATATGTTTAGGAGCACAAATGATTGCCTATGCCTTGAACGCTAAAGTCTATGCAGGCCCGCAAAAAGAAATCGGCTGGAGTACACTGCTCTTAAATGAGACAGAGGATAATCCATTAGCACCTTTAGCAAATACGCCTGTTCTGCACTGGCACGGCGATACATTTGATTTACCGGCTGGTGCTACTTTACTTGCCAGTTCTACTTTATATAAAAATCAGGCTTTTTCGCTCGGCAAAAATATTCTGGCGCTACAGTTCCATCTGGAAGTTGCCGGAGATTCTTTTGAGCCTTGGCTGGTGGGACATACCTGTGAGCTAAAGCAGGCGAAACTCTCTATCAACCAATTGCGTGCTGACCATGAGCAATATGCAGATGAGCTTGAACAGCAGTGTGCACTTGTTCTTCAAAATTTCCTGAATGGTCTTGAACAGACAGTGAATAAATAAGTTCTTCCGGCAGTCTATACTTTCAGATTATTTATATTTTTATAATTTAAAATATAAAAAAGCGCCCGACTGGGCGCTTTTTAAGCATGGAAAATATCTATTATTTTTTAGGTGTTGCCTGAGCTACAGAAGCTTCAGTCGTAATTTGTACAGTGATTTTATCACCAACATTCGGGACATAGCTTGCAATTCCGAAATCAGAACGCTTAAATGAAGTCGTAGCATTGAAACCAATCGATTGAGCCTTGGTCATTGGATGCTCGCCTTGCTTATTTAACACAGCATCTAGTACAACTGGTTTAGTAATTCCTTTTACCGTCAGGTTACCGGTAATTTTAAAATGCTTCTTGTCTTTTTTAGGTTCGACTTTAGTACTTTTAAAGGTAATAGTTGGATATTTTGCAGCATCAAACCATTCAGCTTTAGCCAAGTGTTCATCTAAAGCCTTTACATTCGTATTCAGGCTGGAAACAGGAATAGTCACATCTACAGATGAGTTGGCAGGTTTTGCGTTATCTACCTTAATTGTACCCTGAATATCAGAAAAATTGGCATACGGTGTAGAAAAACCAAAATGGTCCCAAGAAAACACTGTCGCAGTATGTGTTGGATCAATTTTATAATCCACCGGTTTAGCCATGCTTAAAGTAGTTGTAACTGCAACTGCCAGACCTAAACCAAAAACTTTTAAAGATTTCATTTTTTATAACTCACTAGAAGAATAAACATTATTGTAGAGATTGAAAAATAAATTACAGTCTTATGCTTAAAACGTACCGTCTCATATATAGAACGTATAAAAATCATCATTATGAAGAAGAATTTAAATAACTCTTCTGCTCACTTAATTTAATCTTTACAGTAACAAAGATTTAGTCAAATTCGTATATTTTTTGTTTTTACAATTCTAATAAGATGGTTGAGTGTAGTTCACCAGATTTTTTCTTTCACCCATCTCGAACCAGTCTTTTCTATTAATTTTTATAGTCTTCTATAAATTTTTGTCTCAGCTTCAAATATAATTCATGCTGTTTTGCCATATCCCATTTCTCTTTAAAAATACGTGCTGCCGCAGCTTTAATTGGATCCTCAATATCGCGTGGTAATGCCTGCCGGCCATGAGCGCCACTAAGACCTTTTTTGTCACTAGGCACAGGCCCCTGATATTTTTTCCCCCCTTTATGATTTGCATAGCGCCGGGCACGGGTATAACCCATCTGTAAAAATTTTCGGGCCATATCTGCGCCAACAAAATCTTGCTGCTTTAAATAGTCCAGAAATAGTTGATAAATTTTTTGACTGCTCTGCTCAGCCTTTTCAATATCAGCAAAGCGCCAGTGAGGCAAAATCTCGGATTTATAGGGCTCAACCAGTAAAACACCCTGCTCTCCACGGCCAATTTCATAAAGCTCAGGATGCTGACGAAAGTTAATCTTTTTAAAGTCGAGCGAATAATCAAAGCTATCTGATTTTACCCGGGCTGTTCGTCGCGGAATCTTTTTTTCTTGAGATGGCTGCTCTGTCATATTTTAAAATAATCTGAACTACTTAATTTATTTTTAAAATAGAAAACAGTCCAAATAAAGTAGTAATGCGTAAGTTATACTGGATTTACTCAGTCATACTTTTAAAGCCAGAATAAAAAAGCGCCCTGATTAAGAGCGCTTTTTTATCTTACCCAAAGAATCAGGCAGTCAGTTCATTTACCGCAGCTACAACAGCTTCAGTAGTAATACCAAAGTACTTAAACAGGTCTTTAGCAGGCGCGGACTCACCATAGGTGGTCATACCAATTACTTTACCGTCCAGCCCGACAAACTTCCACCAGTAATCCACATGTGCTGCTTCTACTGCAACACGGGCACGAATATGGGCAGGCAGTACAGATTCACGGTATACCGCTTCCTGTTTCATGAATTCTTCGGCACATGGCATAGACACTACACGTACACCTTCAAGCTGTGCATATGCTTCCATTGCCAAGGATACCTCTGAGCCTGTAGCAATAATAATTGCTTTTAGCTCGCCTTTTTCTTTTGCCAGAACATAACCACCTTTGGCTACATTCTGAATCTGTTCTTCAGTACGTTGCTGGAATGGCAGATTTTGACGGGAGAAAATCAAGGCAGATGGACCATCTTTACGTAGTAAAGCAGATTTCCAGGAAACTGCAGCTTCAACAGTGTCTGCTGGACGCCAAGTATTCAGGTTTGGCGTAGAACGTAACGAAGCAATTTGTTCGATTGGCTGATGCGTCGGGCCATCTTCCCCCAGACCGATTGAGTCATGCGTATAAACATGAATGACACGTTGCTTCATGAGTGCAGACATACGTACGGCGTTACGCGCATATTCCATGAACATGAGGAAAGTCGCCACGTAAGGAATAAACCCGCCATGCAGTGCTACACCATTGGCGATTGCAGTCATACCGAATTCACGTACACCATAGTACACATAATTACCGGCCGGATTAGTCTGTATACCTTCACAGCCTTTCCATAAGGTCAAATTTGACCCGGCAAGGTCAGCAGAGCCACCTAACAGTTCTGGTAACAACGGACCAAATGCCTGAAGTGTGTTCTGGCTCGCTTTACGTGAAGCGATGGTTTCCTCTTTGCTGTTAACTTCCGCAATAAAGGCATCTGCTTTGGCAACAAATTCTTCAGGCAAGTCACCATTTAAACGGCGTAATAATTCAGCAGCTTCGGTTGGATATTTTGCTTGGTACTGGGCAAAAACCTTATTCCATTCAGCTTCAGCCTGTTGACCTTTTGCTTTAGCATCCCAAGCTTTATAGACATCTTCAGCAATAATGAAGTCTGTATCGGTCCATGCCATAGTCGTACGGGAGAGTGTAATTTCATCCAGTCCCAACGGAGCACCATGACAGTCTTCTTTACCCTGTTTATTTGGCGAACCCAATCCAATAATCGTTTTACAGATAACTAAAGTTGGTTTCTGAGTTTCAGCTTTAGCTTCAATCGTTGCCTGACGAATAGCTTCGGTATCATGACCGTCTACACGTAAAACCTGCCAGCCATATGCTTCAAAGCGTTTTTGTGTATCATCACTGAACCAGCCTTCAACTTCACCATCAATTGAAATGCCGTTGTCATCGTAATAGGCAATCAGTTTACCTAGACCTAAAGTTCCAGCCAGTGAACAGACTTCATGCGAAATGCCTTCCATCAGACAGCCATCACCCAGGAAACAGTAGGTATAATGGTCAACTACCTTAATATCATCTTTATTGAACTGTGCAGCCAATGTTTTTTCAGCAAGTGCGAAGCCTACTGCATTTGCAATACCCTGACCTAGAGGCCCAGTAGTTGTTTCAACACCTGGTGTATAGCCTAACTCTGGATGGCCCGGAGTTTTTGAATGCAACTGACGGAAGTTTTTTAGATCTTCGATTGAAAGGTCATAACCTGTCAAATGCAGAAGAGCATATTGCAGCATTGAGCCATGACCATTTGAAAGGACAAAGCGGTCACGGTTGGCCCACTGCGGGTTGGTCGGGTTGTGGCTCAAGAAATCACGCCAAACCACTTCAGCGATATCTGCCATCCCCATTGGCGCGCCTGGATGTCCAGAATTTGCTTTTTGCACTGCATCCATGGCGAGTACACGAATTGCATTTGCAATACGGCGTTCATTAAGGGGGGTTGTCATAGGTCAGATTCCAATAAATTCGTCAGAAAAAGAAAATGAATAGAGAATTATGCGATAGTGCATATTGTCTTAAAAAAACGGTTGAGGGTAAAGGGTGAAGACGGCATTTCTTGTTAAGTATTCTGCAAATGCCCTTTTATCATACGTATAAGGCACTAAAAGTCAGATATAAACAGGATATAAAGTACAAACATTCTTGCTTATGAAGAAAAATGCAATATTCATCACTAAATTATATAATGATGAATATTTGCTGTTTTCTTGGAACAGCTGGTGGAAGTTGCAGCTATTTCAGCTTGAAACAAGAGATTTTCATCATTTACAGCTAGTCCAAACGTCTAAGTCGATGTAACATATTCCGTCTTTTGAAATAACTGCGATAGGACTTTCATGCGCGAGTACGCTGTTTTTACTTCGGAATCTGTAAGCGAAGGCCATCCGGATAAAATGGCTGACCAGATCAGTGATGCCATTTTGGATGCAATCTTAAAAGAAGACCCATATGCGCGGGTTGCTTGTGAAACGTTAGTAAAAACGGGTGCAGTTGTACTTGCCGGCGAAATCACAACAACTGCCAACGTTGACGTTGAAGCGATCGTTCGCCAGACCGTC
The DNA here is from genome assembly GCF_000582925.1 of Acinetobacter sp. 1294596. Taxonomy (NCBI): domain Bacteria; kingdom Pseudomonadati; phylum Pseudomonadota; class Gammaproteobacteria; order Moraxellales; family Moraxellaceae; genus Acinetobacter; species Acinetobacter sp. 1294596. Next base: position 90,369 of record NZ_JFCC01000009.1, read on the forward strand.
AATGGAATTGGTTATCATCATTCTGATTTAGGTTTTGATGGTTCAACCTGTGCTGTCATTAATATGATTGGCAAGCAGTCTCCTGAAATTGCTCAGGGGGTTGATCGCCAGAAACCTGAAGATCAGGGAGCAGGTGACCAAGGTTTAATGTTTGGTTATGCCAGTCGTGAAACTGACGTGCTGATGCCAGCACCTATTTCTTATGCTCACCGTCTGATGGAACGACAGGCAGAATTACGTCGTTCTGGTGCTCTGCCATGGTTACGTCCAGATGCAAAAAGCCAGGTCACCTTTGCCTATGAAAATGGCCGTCCGGTGCGTTTAGACGCGGTAGTTCTTTCCACCCAGCATGATCCGGAAATTACTCAGGCACAGCTAAAAGAAGCAGTACTTGAAGAAATTATCAAACCGGTGATTCCTGCAGAAATGTTCCATGTAGCAACCAAATTCCATATTAATCCGACCGGTATGTTCGTGATTGGTGGTCCTGTAGGTGACTGTGGTTTAACGGGCCGCAAAATTATTGTTGATACTTATGGCGGTATGGCCCGTCATGGCGGTGGTGCTTTCTCCGGTAAAGATCCTTCAAAGGTTGACCGCTCTGCTGCTTATGCAGGACGTTATGTAGCTAAAAATATTGTGGCTGCAGGTCTTGCTGAAAAGTGCGAAATTCAGGTGTCTTATGCTATTGGTGTTGCAGAGCCAACCTCTATTTCAATCAATACATTTAATACTGCCAAGGTTTCAGAAGAGCTAATCATTCAGCTCGTACGTGAGCACTTTGACCTTCGTCCTTATGGCATTACCCGTATGCTGAACCTGATTCAACCAATGTACAAGCAGACAGCTGCTTATGGTCATTTTGGTCGTGAAGGCTCAGATACTGCATTTACCTGGGAAAAAACAGACAAAGTAGAAGCACTTAAAGCCTCTGCTGGTCTTTAAAATTTACTGAGTTACCAGTCAAAAAGCCAATTGATTTGAAATCAATTGGCTTTTTTATAGGTCATGCCCATGCAGGCTGTAAGAAGTTTGTTTAATTGCCCATCCTTTAGCGCAAAATCTCCTCACCTCTAAAAATTTATGATAATCCTACTGAGGCTTAGTCCAAGTATGAGCTGGTGTCCGGTCATGGTTAAGTACATCTAGCAAGGTTGTTTGTACAGGCACATCCTGATGATCCTGAAAATACACCTGAACTACTGTAATCGTCATGACTACTGCCAGACATGCAGTGATACAAAACATCCAGAACCCGAAAGGGCTCCGAATGGAGTGAGAGCCGCAAGCAGGGCATTCTTTTTCTGTTGATGAAACCACTTTATTGCAACATGCACAATGATATTGGTACAACATAGGTATCCTCCTATTTTATCGTTTTTGTTATTGTGAGTTTTACACAACTGCTGAGTACAATAGGTATTACTACTATTATCTTATGGTAAAGAAATTGCAATTACAATGCATAAATTCTAGGCAAAATCATTTAAATCGACAGTACGATAGCAGCAACAACGTATGATAAAATGTACTAGCTCAAACCTGATCTGACAGTTACCCATTTTTTATTGTGCCTGTCAGGTTAAATTTGAGCTAAATTCTTCTCAGCCCAAATCCGTTTTCCATCAAGTAAAGTTTCAAGTGGTGTACGACCACAGCACATTTTTCCTTGATGAGTCCGTTCAGTATTATAGAATTTCAGCCAATCGTCTAGATCAACTTGTAATTCTTCCAATGAGCTATAAAGCTTCTTCCTAAACGTAATTTGATAGAACTCCTGCAAAATCGTCTTATGGAAACGCTCACAGATACCATTTGTTTGCGGCGAAGCTGCTTTTGTCTTCGTGTGATCAATATC